>CAZWEA010000023.1:11039-15175 GCA_964632635.1 uncultured Cocleimonas sp.
TTTGATAATTGCTAATCTTCTGCTAATAACAATAGTTGAATAATACTAATAATTGCCCCACTTCCTGATGCACCTTGCGTTAATCCGCTGCGTACTGGCCATACATTCGCATCATCAAAACCTAGATGTTTACTGCCTTGATAACCACTTTGGGTATTGAAGGTCCATTTAAAGGAATCTTCTTCTGTGAATGAATTGTTACTTTCTAAAAATTTACCTGCCGCATTATTTTGACTCCAATAAGTTAATGGTATTGTATTACTAAATGGAGTCGTATTTTGAAAACAGAACTGTGGTAGAGCTACTGAGTCTGCACAAGCTGAGCCTATTTTTCCACCCATTGCACCCGTTCCATCATGATTTGGGTTATTCAAAGATGCATTAAACAAATTGCTTAACTCCTTTCCAATACAATTATACCCACCACTAACAGTTGAACCTTGTGCTGTTGTTTGTAGCTCACATGTTCCATCAGGTTGGCTTGTTGTAGGTAGTCTCCAATCATCATGACCTAGATAGTTTTGATTATTTAGTCTATCAATCCAACCTTGAGCATTTCTCCATGTCATTCGACCGTCTCTAGTACAAATAGCGCTAGCATCAGTAATTTGCCTATTTTTATCTGAACTTGGAGGAAAAAAGTTCATGGCGATAGGACTATTTGCTTTACACAGAGTATTAAAAAGATTGGCATCTTTCATCCATGTAACTTTTAAAATCGTATCATTGACTAAGCCAGTATTAACCACATTGAGTTCTGCGTAACTCGTATTAGATAAAATAAGTAAGCTGAAAAATAATATACAAAGTTTAGTACGTCTGTTTCTCATTTATTAACCACTATAGTTGAATGGATTTATGATTATAAATAGATTGTATGCAACTTTAAATGGCACCCCCCTCTTTTTTACATAATTGTGTATCGCTATTTATATGGACTTTAAACAAGTCTAGCTGAGGTATTACTTATTATATCGCCTAGAAAATGGCAAAGCGCGCATAGGTGAAGCCATTGCATCAATATCACGTGTCATCAGATTGATATTATCCGACATGCCAATTACACCTCTTGACATGATATTCATATTTTTATTCATTCCCGTGATTGACATATCCATATGATGAATACTTTTATCCATTTGCGCTAGAATTCGGCGAATAGTGACTATATTGCCACTCATATCTGCAACATTGCTATTAAGCTTTGTCATATCTATCTGCATATTTTCAACGGATGCGGTTAAGTTACCCATGTCTTTACGTACAGAGGCAAAGTCTGAACCAATGGAGCTGACACTAATAGCTACTTGATGGAAGTCACCACGCATCGCTTTAATATCTGAAGACATATCTTCCATATGCGTTGTTATATCGCCCATTTTACTGGTTAGAATCCAAATCAAGAAGAAAAGCGATACTCCTAAAAGAATCATACCTAGCAAAGAGAAGCGAATAATTTGTGTTGTACGTTTTGCAATGCGTATCGTTAAGTCTTCGCGATTTTGCATCGCAGAATTAAAATCAGCCATCGCCAGACGGAATTCATCCATCATCACACTATTTTCATTTTGGTTATTTTTTTTGGCTGGCATTTTTGCTTTTTAGTTTTATTTGGTCAATTAGTATACCCCGATCTGGGGAATAGAAGCATCAATTTTGAAAAAGTAATGTCTACTAACATATTCACTCAAATTTTCATGAGAAGAATGACTAAGTGAAGTGAAATGTAACAACACCTATAAGTCATTTTTTATTCACCAAACCAGTCCAACAATGGTTTTCTTCTAAAATAAAAGCCTGAAAGACATTACAAAGTTCGATACAATCCCGCACTTGAGATTAATAAAAATGTCCCGATAGCTCAGATGGATAGAGCGGCCCCCTCCTAAGGGGCAGGCCGGGGGTTCGAATCCTCCTCGGGACGCCATTTATACTTAACTCAGTCTAAGTGTACAATAATAAAATAAGTCTAAACATTGGAAATAGGTCTATGTATAAATAGGGCTGCTTCCAAAACCCAAAGAGGGTACTTTTTAGTCTTAAGCGCCTAAAAAAGAATTAAACGACTAAAGTCCATAGCATTTCCAGACCTAAGTCTGGTTACGTTTTACAACAAACACCCTATTATTTGATAGACGGAACCTTGTGATTGACTCGAGTACTTGTCTCAAACGCAGTATGGGAATATAATCCCACTACATGAATAAACACTTATCCAATTCAATCCTTTTATTATTAAGACCTCTAATTGGCTTAATGAATCAAAATGGAATTGCCTTTGGTGATTTTTCAAGACTTGTAAAACAAGCGTACATCCAAGAAACTGAAAGAGAACTAGTCCAATTAGGTGAGAAACCGACAACATCAAAGATTGCCATAATTACAGGATTAACACGAAAAGATGTGTCTGCACTGCGCAAGGAAGGTTTCCCTAAGCTTGAAGCCAGTATGCAGAAAAATCGTGCTGTAAGAGTATTAAGTGGTTGGATTAGTGATTTGGAATTTTGTGACTCTGAAGGTAGAGCAAATATTTTACCTCTATTAGGAAAGCAGAATAGCTTTGAGTCTTTAGTTAGTCGCTACAGTGGTGATATGCCTTATAAATCGATGCAACAAGAACTCGAAAGAATTAAGTCAATTAGAATAACTGAAAACAATGAGGTAGAACTCATTCGAGGGGCTTATATTCCCTCAGGTGAAGAAGAAAGCAAATACCAAATACTGGGTGAGGATGTTGCATTGCTAGTATCGACTATTAAACATAATATTTTAGATGTTGATGCCCCTCCATTTTACCAACGAAAAGTTTCCTATGACAGTGTGCCGGCTAAGTATATTGATGATTTTAGAAAGATAGCAAATAAAGGTAGTCAGCAGCTTTTAGTCAAACTTAATAAGTGGCTAGCCCAACATGACACAGACAGAGAACCTAACGTAGAAGCCGATAAGCCTATGAAAGTGGGCGTTGGCTTGTACTACTTTGAAGAAGAAGCTAATGACTCAGCTACACAAGGTACCAATAAAGATGAATAAAAATAATTTAATAACTTCATTGTTAATATCATCCGTTTTATTTTTTACGGGTTGTGGTGGTAGCAGTATCGAAGTGGCAGATGGTGGAATTACGGGCACTGGCATAACAATGGGCCGTATAACCAATTTTGGAAGCATTATCGTCAATGGAATAAAATTTGATGTAGATAATGCTACATTTACTCGAGATGGATTAAATTCACAGCAATCTGAGTATAGAGTTGGTGAGATAGTCACCATCCTAGGATCTGTTGATGTTAATGGGATTGCAGGTATTGCTACATCAGTAACTTTCTCAGATAGCTTAGAAGGAGAAGTAACTCAAGTAAGCACAAATGGAGTCACTATAGAAATCCTAGGTCAAACTATTAATACTGACCAACTTGCCGTCTTTCATGGGTTTAATAACCTGTCAGAACTTACTGTTGGAAACGTAGTTGAAGTATCAGGCTTAAAGGATGCCTCGGGTGTTATAACTGCAACTAGCATACAACTAAAACAAAATGCATTTGTTGTTGGCATTACCGAGAATGAAATAAAGGGTATTGTTAGTAATGTTAGTCAGGCTCAAATGACATTCCAAGTTAATAACTTAACAATTGATTTCAGTAATGCAACATTAAAGAAGTTCCCAAGTAATTTACCCGTTGCAGGTCAATTTATTGAGGCTAAAAGTAATCAAGTCATTGAAAATAACACCTTTGTTGCTTTCGAAGTAGAACTTGAAGAAGAGCAGCAACTTCCACCATCCACTAATGAAGAAATTGAGATTGAAGGACTAATCACCCGCTTTGCTTCTTCACTTGATTTTGATGTCAGTGGATTAAGAGTAACAACCAATAATTCCACAGAGTATAAAAAAGGAAGCCAATCAGACCTAATACTCAATACGCTAATAGAAGTAGAAGGTAGAACAAATAGCTCAGGCATACTGGTTGCAGAAGAAATTAAGTTTAAAAGTATCAAAATTAACTCTGAAAATAGCGGAGGTAATAATCAGAGCGGTGGAAATGATCAAAGTGATGAGGATGAACAGAGCGGGGATAATGAACAAAGTGGCAGTGATGATCAAAGCAGCGGGGACGAACAAAGTGACGGGGATG
>CAZWEA010000023.1:15275-19509 GCA_964632635.1 uncultured Cocleimonas sp.
GAACAAAGTGGCGATGATGATCAAAGCAGCGGGGACGAACAAAGTGACGGGGATGGACAGAGCGACGATGATGATCAAAGTGGCGATGATGATCAAAGCAGCGGGGACGAACAAAGTGACGATGAAGAACAAAGTGATGGGGAAGACAGTGACGAGAATGATGAAAATGCCAGTATAAAAATTGAAGATATCATCCAAAGTATTGATATCGCAAACAATGAAATAACAGTTGCCAACAAAATCATTATCCTAGATTTATCGACAATTATGATCGATAAAAGTGACCTTGAAATTTCCCCCCTCACAATCTCAGTTCTACAAATTGGGGATGAAGTGGATGTGAGAGGTATTATTCAAGCAAATGGTAAAGTACTGGCTAGCCGTTTAGAAAGAGATGATTAGCAAATAATGTCGAAGACTGTACAAAAAGAATTAGTCTAAATTTCCAGATCCAGATTTACGGCATCAGTGTAGCTTTCACCTTCTCCAACAATATCAAAGTCATCGACTAAATCTAAAGTACTGACAAGACATCAAGAAACAAAGGATGGTCATCTATTACTAATAAACGTATTACTTCTGACATAATTCAAACCAAAGGATCATCTGAGTTATAATAATAGCAAATCAAGATCTTAAAATAATCAGACTTAAAAATCTCTCTATTATAAGCACCCACCTAATTTTAGTTCTTTATATCGAGCTTACTAATTAATACCAAGCACGAATACCTACAACAAACATAGTCTCACTAGCATCTTCACCTTCTGATCTTGCTAGATCAGCTGTACCACCTAGCTTTTGAGACCAATTAACTCCAATATAGGGAGCAAACTCTCGTTTTATTTCATACCTCAAACGTATTCCTGCCTCAAGGCTCGAAATGCCAGAACGTATTCCCATTTCATCATCATCTTTTGAGTAAATATCTACTTCAATTTCAGGGGATAAAACCAGTTTCTGTGTCAGCATCATTTCATATTCAAAATTTGCATTAATAGCTAATTGATCTTTTTGTCCATATGAAAGGGATATGTCTGATTCAAAGTAATAGGGTGCAACACCTTGAAAACCAACAGTTGCATAATCCCTAGTTTCACCAGGAGCAGTGTCTTGTCGGTAACCTACTTGAAAATCCCAAAAAGGTGCAACCGCACGACTGAATACCAACTGATTTCTGCTACCTTCAGTTGTACCAGAGACTCTTTCCCCTTCTGTTTTAAACCAAAGTTTATTTAGGTCTTGGCCAACCCATATGTCACTTTCCCATGTAATCGGGTTGCTTCCACCACTTGCTCCTACTTCAAGCTTATCTAGCATGAATTTGGTTAAAACAGGGTCATCACTCATACCAGCATAGGTAGGTAGAGAGAAAGAAACGCCCATTAGAAGGCTTAGCGAAAGTGCTGTATTTTTTACTGTATTATTCATTTTAGTCTCTCCTAAACCACTCTAAATTCACGGAACATACCACCCATGTGGTAAAGCAAATGACAATGGTATGCCCATCGTCCACGCGCATCAGCTGTTACCAAGTAGGATATTTTTGCCCCTGGTTGCACCACCACCGTATGCTTTCTAGGAAGATAATTATTATCACCTGTTTCTAGCTCACTCCACATACCATGCATATGGATTGGATGACTCATCATAGTGTCGTTAACTAGAACAACACGAACACGCTCACCGTACTTAAGCTCTACAGGTTTAGAGTCTGCATATTTGACTCCATTTATCGACCACATATAACGCGCCATATTACCTGTTAAGTGAAGCACGATTTCTCGACTAGGCGGGCGTTTGTCTTTGGTTGGATAGAGGTTTTTAATATCCGCGTAAGTCAAAACTCGACGACCATTATTTCGCAAGCCTATCCCTGGATCGTTTAAGCGTAAAAGTGGAGCTTCAGCCCGCATATCCATATGAGGACCATATTCCGTAGCAGCATGTTTTAAGCGAGTCTGATCCATTACGCTATTGGTCACACCGCCAGAATCCATCATCATTTTGCTATGGTCCATCTTGGAATGATCCATACCAGACATATTTGACTTTGCTTTATTTTTACAAGCATCCATAGATGCATGCATTGGATCAGAACAATCCATTCCACCTGCCATATTCATTTTAGAATGATCCATCCCTTTCATGTCATCCATCTTCATCTTAGAGTGATCCATACCTTTCATATCACCACCCATTTTCATCTTGGAATGGTCCATACCTTTCATATTTTCACCACCCATCGATGACATATCATGACCTGAGTGATTCATACCACTCATACTGCTCATATCCATACCCATATCAAGGTGGGTCAGATTTGGAACAGGATCAATAGCAGGTACTGGAGCTGTTAATCGATCATCAGGTGCTAAAGTACCTCTGGCATAACCTGAACGACCTAGTGATTGAGCAAAAATGGTATAAGCTTGGGAGTCATCAGGCTCAACAATGACATCATAGGTTTCAGCAACACCAATACGAAACTCATCAATTTTTACTGGTTTAATGTATTGACCATCACTGGCAACAACCATCATTTTTAAGCCCGGAATACGTACATCGAAAAAACTCATTGCTGAGGTATTTGCAAAACGTAACAAAACTTTCTCACCCGCTTTAAACAAACCTCTCCAACCTTCCCGTGGTGTGCTTCCATTCATTAAATAAGTATAGGTATGACCTGTCACATCCGACAAATCACGTTGACTCATGCGCATTTCATTCCACATTTCTCGATCTTTGATGGTACTTTTAAGACCAGTTTTTTTAATTTGTTTAGCTAAATCACCAAGCGTGCGCTCATTAAAATTGTAATAGTGGCTCAGTTTTTTTAACTTTGCGTAAATACGATTAGGGTCTTCATCTGACCAATCTGATAGTGACACAACGTATTCACGATCAAATTCATATGGATAGGCATCTTTTGGTTCAATAACAATAACCCCATGCATCCCCGTTTGCTCTTGAAATCCTGAATGACTGTGATACCAGTAGGTGCCGCTTTGAATCAACGGAAACTTATAAACAAAGGTTTCACCAGGTTTTATTCCTTCATAAGTCAACCCAGGTACACCATCCATGCCATTTGGTAAAATCAATCCATGCCAATGAATTGATGTCGTTACATCCATTTTATTGGTAACATTCAGTGTAACTGTTTCTCCCTCTTTCCAACGTAAAATTGGCGCAGGTACTGTGCCATTGATCGCAGTGGCTATTCGATGTTTACCCGTAAAATTTACGCGTTGCTCATCAATGATTAGATTAAAAACCTTACCTTTTAACTCAGTCTCTTGGGAAACCATATTGACTTTGATTGAATTGCCTGTCTTAGACAGTACCTTAGATCCCCCACTGTTAGAACAGCCACTAAGACCGAGTCCAGCTACTGCTCCGCCTGCGGCCAAACCTTTAACAAAACGCCTACGTTTATTATCTAGATTATTTTTCATTGTTATTACTCTTAATTAAATGTTGCTCTTAGTGAGTATGTTTCTTTTTGCTTGAGTGCGAATCAGACTCGGCATCATGATGATTATCTGCATTTGAATGCCCCATTTCTGACTTCATTTTCTCCATAGCTTCAGCACTCATATTGCTATGATCCATTTTTGACATATCCATCATTTTCCCATTTGGGTTTAAGTTTTGAATGAAATTAACCAGCTCCCAAATTTGATTTTGATTTAATACACCTTTCCACGCGGGCATAGCTCCTCGTCCATTTGCAATTTTCCAAGCAAAATCACCATCAAGGTGCCCGCCTGACATTGCTAATAAATTTGTTGGTTTTGGGCTCAACGATGCAGCTGCTGGACCATCCCCCATTGCCTTGGCACCATGGCAAGATGAACAGTATTGGAAATAAGATTTTTTACCACGGTCTATCGATGCGGCATCTGATTTTATCGGGTTAGATTTTTCAGAAGCCTCTTTAGGAGACATCCAGTGAGCACCATCCCCGTGTCCACCTTTATGACTTCCTTCAGCATAAATAGAAGTCACTGATGTCGCTATTAAGATTGTTAGTAAGATTTTTTTCATGAGTATTCTCTTTTGATATTTAAGTAGTATTCCTGTAACAACTATAATTATTGAAACTTAGCTGAGACTTAGCTGGAGCTAAGTTTCAGCTAAGTTTGAACTGTTATTTTTTTCGTTAATTGTAATGACAGTAAACTTGCTGATCAATATAAGGAAAAAACATGAAACATAGCTATAAAATAAA
>CAZWEA010000023.1:19609-29550 GCA_964632635.1 uncultured Cocleimonas sp.
CTAATCATGGTTTAGATAAGCCCAAACAAAAAGGAAATGGGATTTATTACTGTCCTATGCATTGTGAAGGCGAAAAAACTTACCACGCGCAAGGAGACTGTCCCGTTTGTGGCATGGATTTATTGGAGCAGCCCAGTTTAGTTGCTCAATCAAGTCAATATACTTGCCCTATGCATCCCGAAGTCATTAAAAATGAAGCAGGAGCTTGTCCTATCTGTGGTATGGATTTGGTCCCAATGCAACCCAGTGAAAGCAATGAGGACAAAACCTATAAAGAGCTATTAAAGAAGATGAAAGTAGCTACTGCTTTTGCCGTGCCTGTCTTTATTATTTCCATGGCTGATTTAATTCCTGGAAAGCCCCTGCTCAATATAATGGGGCAAGAGGGTTGGAATTGGGTTCAGTTGCTACTAACCATTCCTGTGGTGTTTTATGCCTGTTGGATGTTCTTTGAACGAGCCTATAAATCTATCGTTACCATGAATCTAAATATGTTCACCTTGGTTGGAATCGGCACAGGTGTTGCTTTTTTATTTAGTGTTGTAGCGATGTTCTTCCCCGATGTTTTCCCCGATGAATTCAAAACCGAGGAGGGAACGGTTTACCTTTATTTTGAGGCAACAGCTGTTATCCTGACTTTGGTTCTACTTGGACAACTCTTAGAAGCCAGAGCACACAGTCAAACCAGTGGTGCACTAAAGGAACTACTAAAATTAGCACCATCAGAGGCCACCTTGGTTGAAAATGGCGAAGATAAAGTAATCTCTATCCATGATATTAAAGTGGGTAATTATTTACGTGTAAAGCCAGGAGATAAAATCCCCGTAGATGGCAAGATTTTTGAGGGGCAAAGTAATGTTGATGAATCAATGATTACTGGTGAGCCGATTCCTGTTGAAAAATATGAAGGAGATAAGGTTAGCTCAGGCACCATCAATGGTAACAAATCGTTTGTCATGTTGGCACAAAGGGTTGGAGCCGACACCTTGCTTTCACAAATTATTCAAATGGTGAATGATGCTAGTCGTTCACGCGCGCCCATTCAAAAACTGGCGGATACGATTTCTAAATACTTTGTTCCCATTGTTATCGTTGTTGCCTTGATTACCTTTGCCGTATGGGCTGCATTTGGGCCAGAACCTGCGCTTGTATTCGGCTTTGTAAATGCTATTGCGGTATTAATTATCGCATGTCCCTGTGCTTTAGGTTTGGCAACACCGATGTCGGTTATGGTTGGGGTTGGTAAAGGAGCACAATCAGGTATTCTAATTAAAAATGCTGAAGCCTTGGAAACAATGGACAAGGTAGATGTGTTAATCACCGATAAAACAGGAACGATTACCGAAGGTAAACCCTCAGTAGAAAGTGTTTTTGCTTTAGATAGTAAAAACTCGGATGAATTACTGGAATTAATCTCTTCTTTAAACCAATACAGTGAGCATCCTTTGGCAGAAGCCATTGTGAAATTTGGTAAACAAAAAGATATTTCGATGACTAATGTAGATGATTTTGAAGCGGTTGCAGGTAAAGGCGTGACGGGTACGGTAGGTTCTAAAAAAGTTGCACTCGGAAATGCAAAGTTAATGGAACAGGTTGGTGTTGAAGTAGCTAATGCACTAGACAATGAGATTATTGTCCAACAAAAATTAGGTAAAACGGTCTCTTACATAGGTGTAAATGGCAAAGCCTTAGGCTATGTAGCAATTTCTGATGCGATTAAAGAAAGCAGTAAGCGTGCAATATCAGAGCTAATAGATAAAGGTGTAAAAGTCATTATGATGACAGGAGACAACACCAATACTGCGCGGGCAGTAGCAGCTGAGTTAAATCTGAGCGACTTCGAGGCAGATTGTTTACCTGAAGATAAACTCAATAAAATAAAGGAATTACAAAACAGTGGGTTAATTGTAGCAATGGCAGGAGATGGGATTAATGATTCTCCAGCATTGGCGCAATCTAATGTCGGGATTGCCATGGGCACAGGTACTGATGTGGCGATTGAAAGCTCTGAAATCACTCTAGTTAAGGGTGATTTACAAGGTATAGTTAAAGCTAAAAATCTCAGCCATGAAGTGATGAAAAATATTAAGCAAAATCTATTTTTTGCATTTATTTACAATATCTTAGGCGTTCCAGTTGCTGCTGGTGTTCTTTTCCCCGCATTTGGATTATTACTGTCTCCGATGATTGCAGCGACAGCAATGAGCTTTAGTTCAGTTTCTGTTATTGTTAACTCATTAAGGTTAAAGAAAGTATCCTTAGATTAATCATTTACTCATTTAATAGAATTGCACAGCCGAGTCGAGTATTAGCGAGACAATGTTGGAACGTAGCCACGACAACTCGAAGGGAAGGCAAAGCCGTATAAAGGGCCTCTATCAATTAGTGCCTTAAATCAAATATTAGAATTAGGAATAAGTTATGACTGATACACACTCAGAATCCGACCACGATCATAATGACAAAAACAATAAAGATCGTCAGGGCTCACATGATCATGCTCACGGCGGATTCTTAGGCGAAAATACCGAACTTTATTTTGCTATTGGTAGCGGTGTTTTTTGGTTAACAGGCATCATTCTTTCCTTTATTAATGGAACTCCAGAATCGTTACCCACTGTTTTATATATTATCGCTTTTATCCTAGGTGGTTATTTTACTCTACTGGAAGCAATAGAAACGATTCGTGGCGGAAAGTTCGAGATAGACTTTTTAATGTTGGTCGCAGCAGCAGGTGCAGCGGCATTAGGTAAGTGGCAAGAAGGTGCCTTATTACTATTCCTATTTAGCCTTGGTCATGCATTGGAAGCTTATGCGATGAATAAAGCACGTAAGTCAATCGCAGCATTGTCTGACCTTGCTCCCCCTACCGCTATTGTTAAGCGCGCTGGTCAGCAACAAGAAGTGGGTATCGAAGAGCTTGTAATTGGCGATATTATCATCGTAAAACCGAATACCAAAATTGCTGCAGATGGCGTTGTGGTTGATGGTACAAGTGCTGTTGATCAAGCACCTATTACTGGAGAGAGCATGCCAGTTAATAAAATAGCGGTAGAAAATCCCAAAGTTACATATGATCTGAACACTTTGCCTTCTGAAAACCGCGCATTCGCTGGCACCATAAATGGTAGTGGTGTACTTGAGGTGATGGTTTTAAATGAGGCGAAAGATAGTACCTTGTCACGATTGGTTGAATTGGTAAAAGAAGCAGAAAGCCAAAAATCACCAACACAGTTGCTTACTGATAAATTTCAGCGTTATTTTGTTCCTGCCGTTTTGTTACTGGTGTTTGTTTTGCTGTTTGCCTTCCTTGTCATTGATGAGCCATTTAAGGATAGTTTTTACCGTGCTATGGCGGTGCTAGTAGCAGCATCACCCTGCGCGTTAGCAATATCAACGCCCAGTGCAGTATTAGCAGGTGTTGCACGTGCTGCCAAACAAGGTGTCTTAGTAAAAGGAGGTAGACCGCTGGAGGATTTAGGCTCACTAAATGCAGTTGCCTTTGATAAAACGGGCACACTGACAGAAGGCAAACCGAAACTAACCAATGCTATCCCATTTTCTGGTATTGATAAGGATGATCTGTTAGCTATTTCCGTGGCAGTTGAGCGTTTAAGTGATCACCCTTTAGCGGGAGCAATTGTTAAAGGTGGGGAGAAGCTCTTAAAAGATAATCAAATCCCAGTCGCAGAAGATTTAGAAGCATTAACTGCACGTGGAATAAGAGCCAAGGTTGCTGGTAAAACAGTACACATTGGTAATCGTCGTTTGTTTAAAGAGCTAACTGGCGAAGAAGTACCGACAGAGATTACAGCACAAATGGCAACGCTAGAATCTGAAGGTCACACTGCCATGATCGTACATCAAGAGGGACAGTATCTCGGAATCATTTCAGTAATGGATATCGCGCGAGAAGAAGCCAAAGCAACACTTGAAAAACTCAAAGAAATTGGCATTAACCGCATGATCATGCTCACCGGCGACAATCAAGAAGTTGCCAATGCTGTCGCTAAAACCATTGGTATCACTGACCCAATGGGCAATCTATTACCTGAAGATAAAGTGGCAGCAATAGAAAAATTAAAAGCAGAAGAAGGCAAGGTTGCTATGGTTGGGGATGGTGTAAACGATGCACCTGCAATGGCAAAAAGCACGGTGGGTATTGCCATGGGGGCAGCAGGTTCTGATGTGGCTCTGGAGACTGCTGATATTGCTTTAATGGCGGATAAATTGGACAACCTTCCTTTTGCTATTGCGCTTAGTCGTAAGGCAAAAGGAATTATCAAACAAAATTTATGGGTAAGCCTTGGGATTGTTGCGTTGTTGATTCCTGCGACGATATTAGGCTTCGCAAGCATTGGTGTTGCTGTAGCCATACACGAAGGTTCAACCTTGATTGTGGTTGGTAATGCGCTTAGGTTGTTAAAGTTTAAGTTTTCATAGATCTACTAAAGTTGCTTAATAGATATGCTTATTAAAAGCACACTCCCCACTTTTTGGCTGTTTTATACGGCAAATATCAAATTAAACCTTGCTCATATCGAAAGCATAAACCCCCGCTTTTTCTATTACTTAATGTGATTTGTCCATTAAGCCTTTCAGCAATTTCATGACTGATGGCTAATCCCAAACCATTACCAGATTGATTACCTTCTTGTACGCGGTAAAAAGGTTGCAAGACTTGCTCAAGCTGATCTTCAGGTATTCCAATCCCATTATCTTCCACCAAATAAACAGCTTTATTATTTTCGATGAATAAACTTATATCAATCTTTCCTTTCTCTTTGGAGTAATGAATAGCATTATCAATAGCGTTATACACCAGCTGAGCTAATTGCTCTTGCTGATCATTGACCTTGATATTTTCTTCTTGTCTTAACATGCCAATATCTATATTGGCCTTCTCAGCTAAGGGATACAAATCGGCAATGGCATGGGTAACGATTTGATTAAAGGATACTTCAATCTTTGGCGTATCATTTTCAGTTTGCAAGCGAGCCAAATTTAGTAGTTGTGAAACTAAATTGCGTAAACGACCCAAACCCTGTTTAAGTTTTTCTTGGCGTTTATCACGATCAGCTTCTGTTTTAGCTTGCTCTACATTTTCTACCTGAAGTGACAAAGCGGTTATGGGTGTACGTAATTCATGTGCAGCATCCGCAATGAAACGTTGTTGCTTTTTAATTGTCCTGCCAACACGCGTGAATAATCCATTAATTGAATTTACAAAAGGTGCGATCTCAATCGGTATGTCTTTATTGGACAATGCGTGAAGCTGCAACCCTTCCTGTTGATCTAAGGTTTTTGCTAATTTACCAATAGATCGGAATTGCCTGCTTATAATTATTTGGATAATGATTAACATCATTATTACGAGTAAAATCATGGGTAAAAAGGCACTTAAACTACTACTTAATGCTATCTCATCACGCAATTTGGTAGGCTGAGAAATAGAAAAACGTCTCTGTGATTTAGGCTGGGTGATAACGAGGATTCTCCAATTATGCCCATCTAACTGCATCGTGTGTAATCCATCTTTAGTATCGGATGAGATGACGGGTACATGTTGCTTTTTGCCGAACTCGTTTATAATAATGGTTTCTTTTTCTATATCATGATGCAGCGTAGCAGAATCATTTAATTTCCCCGCACTCACTAGCTTAGCAATTTCAAGCAAAGTATGGTCTTGTAGCTCACGTACCTGATTAAACACTACCGACCCTGCTATAGCACCACCAATGAAAACAAAAACAAGTGCGGTGATGATAATTCCACGGCTGAGTTCTCGTTGTAATGATTTTTGCCGAATCATTTGTTAACCATCCAGCCCATTCCTCTAATATTTTTTATCGCATCTTTACCCAGTTTTTTCCTTAGTGAATGAATAATGAATTCAATCGCATTACTAGCTACCTCTTCATTCCATCCATAAATATCCTCTTCTAGTGTATCACGAGAGAAAATCGTACCAGGTCTTAATATCAAGGCGTGCAACAAAGCATATTCTCTTGCAGATAAAGAATGAGTAACCCCGTCACGAATCACTTCGCAGGTTGCAGGGTCTAATTCAAGTAACGAGTTGCTAATTATAGGGCTAGCAACACCATGATTGCGACGGACTACCGCACGAATACGAGCATGCAACTCGTCAATTGAAAAAGGCTTCACTAGATAATCATCTGCCCCTTCATCTAAACCTTTAATCCGATCTTCAATCGAGTCTCGTGCCGTAATAATAATAACAGGCATGGTTTTCTTGTTACGACGAAGTAATCTTAGTACTTCTAAGCCATCTTTTTTAGGTAAGCCCAAATCTAGGAGTACTAAGGAATAGTCTTCCATTGATAATGATGAGAGTGCCATCTCTCCGCTGCGCACCCAGTCAACAGCAGAAGCTGCATCATTTAGAGCTTGTTTAACTGCGCTACCGACGAGATCATCATCTTCGACTAATAAAATTCTCATAATATTGATTGTCTCTTTTTTTGTTAGTTTAATTCATGATCCTGTATAGCAAAAATAAAAAAAGCGCCTTTCGTGATAAAAGGCGCCAAGTGGAGTAACTTTTTTGCTTACTGTTCTGGATCAGGAAATAAATTCGTATTCTCATCTAGATCTAACAAATAATTATTCCTATGAAGGTGTTCTGTATTTTTTCCTCCTACCTTTTTACCATTGCCAAAGGAGTATTCTTCAAAGGCACCCGATTTCATACTGTGCGGATGATCTGTCGTAGTGATTGCTTCACCTTCTTCATGATTTTCATAAGCTACAGCCGCTTGAGAAAAGAAAAGAGTAGCCATTAATGCAGTAGATAAAGCGGCAAGTTTAAATGTATTTGAGTTTTTCATGATAATGTTCCTATTAGTTATTAATTTATTAAAGCGCTTTTGTTTAGCGTTGAATGAATAATAAGTGACAAGACTTAGCCAAAACTTAGGAATATAAAAATTATTAGATATATTTTGCATTTAATAAAAGGTCTATCTTTTATTTAGACATTGTTTAAATCCTTTCTTACTTAAATGTAGAACGGTGAAGATACCAAGAAACTCTTTAGGTATTTTCTAAAAATATCGTGTCTTTCGAGATCCGCTTTTACAATATTCTTAATTAATAAAGCTACCGTAGATCAATGATATATCTCCATAGCTCTACAACAAACTATCTTGAAAGTATATTTTCAATTAAAATATGCTGCTTCGACATTTCATGTCATTTTAGTAACAGGGCATTATGGACATTATTCACGCTATTATTCTAGGTATTATAGAAGGTATTACCGAGTTTCTTCCTATTTCATCAACAGGGCATTTGATTGTTGCTAGTGAAGTGATGGGCTTGCCTCAGAGCAAGGAAAACATTGCCTTTGAGGTGATTATTCAACTCTCTGCAATTCTTGCTGTTATTGCCAATTATAAAGATAAATTTCACCCAAAACATATTCAGCTATGGATTAAAGTGCTCATTGCTTTCGTCCCATTTGCTGCTGTTGGTTTTCTTCTTAAAGATTATGTTAAAGCTATTTTCTCTATAGAAATTGTTGCTGTTATGTTTATTGTCGGTGGTATTGTTTTTCTAGTGATCGAATATTTTCAAAAAAATGCTAGTCCTAACACGCTTGAAGTTGAAGATATTAGTTATAAGCAAGCTGCTATTGTTGGCCTCTCTCAAATCTTTGCATTAATTCCAGGCACTAGTCGTGCAGGTTCAACAATTGTTGGGGCGCTATTGGTGGGTTTAAGCCGTAAAGCCAGTGCTGAATTTTCTTTTCTTTTGGCTTTGCCTGTTATGGCTGCCGTCAGCGGATATGAGTTGTTAAAAAATTATAAAGAGTTTAGTGATGCGAATCTGATTACTTTAGCGGTTGGTTTTTTGGTTTCATTTGTGGTTGCTTATTTCACTATGAAACTATTTATTCGATTCTTAGAGAAGTTTACTTTTGTTGGTTTTGGAATTTATCGTATTATATTTGGTTTGATACTGCTTTATTTGCTGTTTACTGGCGTATTAAGTCCTACGACTCATGCATGATTAAGGTTGAGCTGTACAACCAAGCTTTCTAGGTTTATTGTTAAGAAGACCTTTGCACAGAAGATATAACGGAACAAAGGTCTCTAAGAAACTAATAAAAATAGTAGAGGGTATTTTCAATGTTAAAAATAACGATTCTAATAATAATTACTTGTTTTGGTTTGCTCAGTTTAAATGCATGTAGCACCATTGAAGGGGCAGGGAAAGATATTCAAGGTGCAGGGCAGATGATTGAAAAAGAAGCTAAAAAAAATAAAAGGTCTTAATTTTTATATCTCTGGGGTTTGCTTTTTTCAAGGTGTACCAAGAGTTTGCAATTAATGCACTGTCCGATCTTCGGCTACATAAAATGGCGTAATATTTTCTAACATAAACTCGCTGATATCCGGATCATCTTGATCGATGACGTAAAAATCAACGGTTTCATAGCTCATATCGCTTTCATCTAGTAATGATATTTTTTGAATTGCAGTGTCGATGATTGCTTCAAAACTACCTTTGCCTTGTAGACCTACCATTAGATGTTCTTGGTCATCTTCTGCTGGGATTTGAATGGTTCCCAAATAAGCTGCTTCTACTTCTGGTTGTCTTGAAAGATACTCTGTTAATACGCCAGTAAAAGAGTCCGATACATTTTCAGGCATACCTAAAAGTACCTCTGTTTCTTCATCAAGTAAGTGTTCACTATTCACCATTAAATCTGTATCTAGCAATACCGCAATATCATCTGGCTCAAACTCCATGCCGAATTCAGAGTTTGGATTAAGCACTAGCGACACACCCATAGTTAATTGAAATAAGGATGAAGTGGGTAATTCTAAATAAGGCTCATCATCGTCAATCGCCTGCTGCAACATTTGTAATGAAGTGAAAAAAGGCACAACGGGGCTTTTGTCTTCTTCGCGTTCCCAGTGTTGAATGATTACGGCTTGCTCTTCTTCAAGTGTAAATTTTCCAACATCCTCTTCTTCTGGCTTTCCCAGAATGAAGATTTTTGATTCCATTAACTCTTCATAAAAAGCAGGTGCCTGACTGTGATCAGCTGCGGCTTTATGAAGGGCTTTTTCTAAATCATTTGTGGGTAGTACCATTGGGAATTCTCTGTTCTTTAAATTAACTTTAGGTAATAATTATACAAGCAGTACGGTCTGTCAAATAATTAAAGACAAACTCCAGTGCCACCCAGACCACAGTAGCCGTTAGAGTTTTTAGCGAGGTATTGTTGATGATATTCTTCAGCGAAATAAAATTTTGGCGCAGCAATTATTTCTGTGGTGATTGTATCAAAGCCAGCTTGATTAAGTGGTGACTGAAAGGCATCCTTTGATTGGTTTGCTGCCGTCATTTGAGATTCATTATAACAATATATTCCAGAACGATACTGCGTTCCCCTATCATTTCCTTGTTGCATCCCTTGTGTCGGATTATGACTCTCCCAGAATGTTTTCAATAAATCCGTATAAGATATTTTATCGGGATGATATACCACTAACACCACTTCATTATGATTTGTCGTTCCTGAGCAAACTTCATTATAGTTTGGGTCGACAGTGTCCCCTGCGGCATAACCAACAGCCGTTACATGAATAGCATCACCCAGCTCCCAAAATCGTTTTTCAGCACCCCAAAAACAACCCATTCCAAACATTGCCAGTTCAGTACCCTCTGGGTAAGACGCTTCTAAGGTATGGTTATTGATATAGTGTTGCATATAATTCCTTTGATTATTTTTAACTTAGAATAAAGCTAGCATGACTTCGAAATGAAATGGCACCCCCCCCTTTTTTACTCATTTTATTGGCCCTATGGGCCAGTTTTAAAAAGTAGAGCTGTTGTCTCGCTTTCGCTCGTCTTACATCTCATTGTAAACAAGTAGCAATATTTGAGCTCACTGCTTTAAACCAATT
>CAZWEA010000024.1:0-29363 GCA_964632635.1 uncultured Cocleimonas sp.
TGAAAGCCAATTTCCAGAAGCTATTTATAAAACCATAAGAGTGACTGAAATATGAACGGTTGGACACCAGAGAGACGAAAAAGACAAGCACAACTCATCCAGCAATGAAAGCCGTGGGAAAGGTCAACAGGAGCAAAAACAGAAAACAGAAAAGGGAAAAGCTAGAAGCTCACAAAATCATTTATAAGGTCAAGTGAAGAGGTAACTAGTGCAATTTATCAAGATATTATACTATTGCGTTAAGTTATAGATACTTGATAGGACATAATGCCTGATACTTTGAATAACCAAAATAATGAAATTGTTTATGTGCTTTCTAATCCAGCAATGGAAGGCTTAGTTAAGATTGGAAAAACAACACAAAGCGACATAGCCAATAGAATGAGACAACTTTATACAACAGGTGTACCGCTTCCTTTTGAGTGTGAATATGCTTGTCGTGTAGATGACTGTTCAAAAGTTGAAAAAGCCTTTCATTTAGCTTTTGGAAATTCTCGGATTAATAGTAGTCGTGAGTTCTTTCAAATTGAACCTGAAAGGGTTATTTCAATATTACAACTGTTATCCGTTGAAGATGTGACTCCACAGGTAGAAGACTATCTTTCTGAAGATGTAACAATAGAAGAAAAGGCTTCAGCTAAAAAAATGAAGTCAAATCGTAGACCTAATATGAATTTTATTGAAATGGGTATTCCCGTTGGTGCAACCCTAAAATATAAAGAAGATGATATTCAAGTTACAGTAGCCGAAGAAAAGAAGGTTAATTACAATGGTAATATTAGCTCTTTAACAGGTGTCACAAGGGAGATAATGGGTTTAGATTATTCTGTTCAGCCAGCACCACATTGGACTTATGATGGGCGTGCACTGACAGATATTTATAATGAAACTTATGTTTTAGAAAACTAGATATGAAGTTTAGTGGTTTAAACTAAATAACCTTTTATCTTGTGTTTCTTGTTTCGTTTATTTCGTTTATGTACTATGATTATCAACAAAACCTATGGATAAATGGTGGATAACATGTCAATTTCAAGCAATATTATACAACTCCCTACAGATCAAGATATTAAAGAAGCAAAAATTTCGAGTAGGACTCTTTCTAGATATGCCTCTGCAGATCGTGTTCATTTAAATATTAAAGGTAGTAATAATGAAACTGATGAACTAGTACTACCAGGTCATGTGGTTCAGTTATTATTAGATATTCTTTCTGAAATGGGACAGGGAAATGCTATTAGTATAATGCCTATCCATGCTGAATTAAGCACACAGGAAGCTGCAAATATTTTAAATGTAAGCCGTCCATATTTGGTCAAATTATTAGAGTCTAAGAAAATTGATTTTCGTAAGGTAGGTACGCATCGTAGGGTTCTAGTAAAAGACTTACTTGAATATAAAAATAAAATTGATAAGAAACGCCATAAATCACTTGAAAAATTAACTGCTATTTCTCAAGAGCTAGATATGGGTTATGACTAGTAGTGGCTAAATTTTCTGTAATTTATGATGCTTGTGTTCTTTACCCTGCTCCGTTGCGTGATTTATTGATGCATCTGGCTCTTACTGATTTATTCCAAGCAAGATGGACAGATCAGATTCATGAAGAATGGATAAACTCATTGCTATCAAAAAGGAAGGATTTAGATCGTACAAAGCTGGAACAAGTAAAAAAATTGATGGATGAACATGTTCGTGATGCAAAAGTTACAGACTATGAAATGCTTATTAATTCACTTAAATTACCTGATAAGAATGATAGACACGTATTAGCTGCAGCTATTCGTTGCAATGCTGATGCAATCGTAACATTCAATCTAAAAGACTTCCCAGCTGCTGCACTAAGAGAATATTCAATAGAAGCAATTCACCCTGATGATTTTGTTAATTATCAACTTGATCTTTCGCCTAGCAAAGTATGTGGGGCAATTAAGAGACAGCGAGGAGCATTAAAAAATCCAGCGAAGACAGCGGAGGAATTAATAGGAATTTTACAAAGACAACAACTACCACAGACTTGCTTAGCCTTAAAAGAATACATTGAGTTTTTGTAGACACATTAGTTTTATGTTCCCATGTGTAGAATTATAGAAATATTATTATCTGATAAATCAATATCTTACTTTCTATTTATAGTTTCTGTATCAAAATTACCTTAGAAAGGAGTTGTAGATTTTTCTAGTTTAGCTGCTGAAATCCATTCTTGCATATACTTATTTTCCACCACCATCTGAGAATAATCGTTAGCAAAGCCTTTTAATGGGATTCCATATCCTAAAAAGCGTATCACTATGGGTGCAAACATCGCATCTGCTCCACTAAAGCTTCCGAATAACCATGGACCACTTTGACCATAATTCTTTGAACACCTGCCCCAAATATTAACTATACGGGATATATTTTGTTGTAACTCATCACTAGTTGGCGAAGTTGACATTCTTATGGAACAGTTCATAGGCAATGAATTCCTAATAGCATCGAAACTAGAATGCATTTCAGCAGAAACTGATCTCGCGATGGCACGTGCATCTGAAGAGTCAGGCCAACCCTGTGCATTAGGATACTTATCTGCAATAAATTCGATAATTGCCAGAGAATCCCAAACCTCAAGTGGCTTAGTCTTATTACTAGAGTCTATTAAAAGTGGAACTTTATTATCCGAACCATAAACAGACATTTTACTTTTATAGTCATCTTCATATAAAAATACTAGCTCTTCATCAAAGTCTATTTGCAGATTTTTCAGAAAAAACCAAGGTCTTAATGACCAGCTAGAATAGTTTTTATTGCCGATAATAAGTTTAAGTGAATTCATAGTAGTACCTTTAAATATGATTTTTAACACAGTATAAGTTTTAGATTAAATGTTCCAATCATAAAAATGGAAGTAGGGGTTTCATAAACTGGATAGATAGATCTGATTTTTGAAAGAGATTAACCAAGAGAAATAAAATAAAAAGATATGGATATAAGCTATAGTTATTTACATGTGATAAAAATTATTGCGCTAGAATATATTTTTATCACTAGTCGCTAGCTAGAAGTTTACGAACAGTGTTATATCTAAACAAACTATTAATCAAATAGAGAAGCTAATCTTTGTCATAAATAGATGCCAACTACTCTCTATATATAAGTCATCCTTGTTAGTGACATTTTAACTATGTCGCAGGATATATCTTAAGCACTTAACGTAAAGCTGGTTTCAAATAGTATCTAGGAGGAGTAAAAAAAATGGAATTTAAAGGTAAAGCCATTATAAGTAGTGTGTTTCTACTATTTGCACTCAGTGCTTGTAATAGTAGTAACAAATCAACAGTCGTAGAACCGGCCGTACCCGATAACCCACGTAATGCATTAGCTAATCCTGGTGAGGCTGAAGTTATAGCCGATACAGGTTATAAACATACGGTATTTGATAGTGCAAAAGAGAAATGTCAACATTGTCACAATGATTTATATGACACATGGACTAAATCTGGACATAGCGTCGCTTGGAAAGGTCCAATTTTCCAAAGCCAGTTTCAAAATGTAGTTCGCGCTCGCCTGACTCAACTTTCATTATCACCAGATGATGAGGAAACTAAAACAAGTAATCAGAAAAAATTTAAAGGACGAGTTAAGTTTTGTGTGAAATGTCATGCACCTGCTGCTTGGTATTCGAATGATATAAAAATTGACCTTGAAGAAATTCCATTGGCAACAAATGAAACGCTTACTAAAGCTAAGCTGGCTGAATTAAAAGCAGCAAATGAAACAAATCTTGCAGGTCCAAACTTCGATTCTACACAAGCTACGACAGTTGTTGGATTTGATAATCAAGGTAAAGTTTTTAAATCTACATTACATATCGGTCATGCACATAACCGAGAAGGTGTGAATTGTGCTTATTGCCATAGTATTGAGACAGTACGAATGCTAAGTGAATCAGGTGATGATGGTGGTGAATATAAGTTGGCAAAGACATTACCAAACAGTGGTTTTAGTGCAGGAGATGTACTGCATTACAATAAAGATGGTGAGAATAGGGAGATGAATTCATTCTTTCGATTTGCAGCATCAGAGATTTATAGTGACTATGGCAACACACCTAAGGTCCTCGCTGATTTTGATACAAATAAAAAAGCAGATGGCCGCCATACTATGAAAAGCATAGTAAAAGGGCAGCATACAGGTGGCCCATACTACGGCCCCTTTGGTGTGACAGGTCTAGCTAATCATTCGGCTTCTGATACTGTTGATCGTGGATCACTTGTAAAGGCATCATTTTCAGCAAATCCAGAAGGACAACACTTTGAAGAACAAAGCAAAGGTTTGTGTCTAAGTTGTCATCAATGTGCAATGGGTAGAAAAGATAACGACCCTAACAATCCTAATCACTTCAATACAGGTTGTGCAATTTGGCAAGCTAACAGTAACTTTGGTATAGCGGCAAATAACAATGATGTTGTTGAATCTCCAAAATGTGCAAGATGTCATATGGAAAGAGTTGCCAATAAAACGGTGCTGCATAAATGGAATAGTCCAGATGAGTTATTTACTGCGGCAGATGGTGTATCTTCACACTTTGACCCAGATGGCACAAAAGGACCTGTACCTGAGAAGTACTTGAATAATCATGCATTTATGGCAACTAAAATTAAGAACTATGGTGCCGTTAAGTTAAAAAGCGCGGTTGATTCTTCACTTACTGCAAGTAAGAGCTCGGATGGTAATCGCATTATAGTAAATGCTAGTTTACTGAATAAAACAGGGCACTTCTTCCCTGGTACGATGCCTATGCGTCGAGCACTTATGCGTGTAGTTGCAACAGATTCTACGGGTAAAAAGCTCAGCTTAGTTCAAGCAACGGGTAATTCGGCTTTTGAAGATGTAACACATCAAATAGCAACACTACCAAATGAAACAATACCAGCGGGTAGAGGCGTTATCACGAGAATTAAACCAACATCACCTATTCAATTTACTGGTCATACACCAGATTTAGATGGCTCTGTTGTTAATTCACAAAAGTTTGGTTCAGATGTTGTTACATTCACATCACCACACCCAGGTGGTTTCCCACCACCATTAAATGGCGGCGGCGGTGCGACACCCATACTCACGGATAGTGGACTTTGGCGATATCAAGGTAAGATAAAAGTCAGGAAGATTGTAGATAATACTGCTGCAACGGATAACTTCACGCGTATCTACGGATATCAAATGCTAAGTAATGCAACAGGTACTGATGTTGTTCGTCCAGGTATGGACTCTACAGGCGTAGAGGCAACTTCATTGTCACCAAATGAACGTGAAACCTACACCGTTGAGTTTGATTCAACAGGAGTAACTGGAGCAGTAACGGTTACTTATAAGGCTTACTACATGACAAAAGGAGCAAATACACAGTTCCCAACGGCAGCAGATGGCTTCTTAAATGCTGATGCAGCTAAGGAAAAGAAACTGTTAATCTCAGAGCTATTTGAGAAGACAGCGACAGTAGAATAATAGTTGTAGTATTAAAAGTTATTCTCCTTCTTCTCTGTTGAGAGAGGAAGGAGTAATAATTATTATATGCTGAGTAGTTAGAAATAAGATTGAAATTTGATACTAATCAGCTTTAAACATTGCATGACAAGCTAAACAATTTTTCATTAATTCACCTGTAAATTCAGCAAGTGTCCCCATATCATCCTCTTCGGCAAGAATAGCAAGCTCTTCAAATTTCATATGAGTTGGACCACCGATATTTTTAAAAGCTAAAGGCGTTTTCTTTTTGATAGATTCTAAGGTGTCACGTGCCATTCGATTCCCCGAATAACGAGCAGACTTAATAATGAGTGCCCTATCTTTACTGCCAATACCCGTCATTATTCCTTGAATGCTGGTGAGCATTTGTCTCATTTCAGAAAGGAAAGCATCCTTTTCTAAGCCTTCAAGATGTAGATTAACTCTAGTATCTGCAATAGTTATTGGACCTGTAATTTTCTCTTTTGCATTGGCAGTTAGAATACTGCACGTTAGGGCAAGAAAAAGGCCCGATGATATAATTATCTTAATTGTTTTATCCTCAGTGTGTATGAAAACATCATTTCGCCTTATGACTTAATAATAATTATATGGCACCCCCCCTTTATTTTCAATATTAGCTCTTAGCAGCTTTTAGAAAAAGCTTAGCGAAATACTGCGTTTTATTAGAGAGTAAAGCTAAATCGAGTACGCTGTCAGTATCAATTGTTTAAAAAAGGGGGGGGTGCCTTCGACTCCGCTCAGCAGAACTGCCATATGAGAAATTGTGATTAAACCGATGGTAATGAAAGAGCAAAAAGGATTTCAAAACCAAACTTGAGCTGAGACTAGGTATGGCACCCCCCCCTTTTTTACAAGATTGTTATACAAAGGGCTCTACAGAAGAAATACAGCGCTTAATATGCTCTTTGCTCTCACCCACTGGTGCCACGTAGGAAAGAATATTCATGGCAGTTTCTTTATCAGATTTTTTAAGTAATACCCAAGTGGCTAAATACTCCGAAGCCATACAACCACCTGAGGTTGCAATATTATTTTTTGCGACAAAGGCCTGTTCTAAAACATCGACTCCAGCTTCAATAATCCACGGTTTTGAGATCAAATCTGTGCAGGCTGGTAAATCATCAATCAACCCTAGTTTTGACATTAACAAGGTACCTGAGCACTGCGCACCAATTAATTGTTTTGAAGAATCCAGTTTTAAGCGATCTAAAATAGTATTATTTTCAGCAATATCACGGGTGTAAATTCCACTACCAAAAAGAACAACATCCGCAGTATTTGCAAACTCAAGTTGCTCTTGAGCTTGAATGCTAACGCCATTCATTGAGGTTACGTTTTTAGAAGGGCAGGTGATTCTTACATTCCAGCCTTGAGGTTTCATTTTATTTAAAATACTAGAAGCAATAAATGAATCCAATTCATTAAATCCTTCAAAGGTTAAAATTGCGATATCCATCTTTATCCTTTAACTCATGACTTGATGATGAAAGGTTAGTACCAAAACATCTCGATTGCCTATTTTATTATTGTCTTTTGGATATATTTCACTAACGCCATGCCAGACTTTACGGTCATCAATTAGCACTGCATCACCAAGTTGGTTGAGCTTTGTTTCTAGTAGTAGCTCCTTACTATCATCATAAATATGACTTAAACCACCACTGATATTGTCACGATTTAACAACATAATTAGAATAAAGTCGGCACCATCTCGGTGAATACCTTCAGGTGTTGGCTTTCCTAGTTCGTCTTGATTTGCTTCAATCCTGAATTGGTGTGCTTGAATTCGCCATACTTTTTCATTATTAAAACTGATTTGTGCACAGATGAAGTGAATAATTTTTTTAAGGCTGGAGTTATCAATGCTACTTTGCTTGAAGGCTTCATAGTCACGATTGATGCCACCGTTCATATTATTGCGATAAGTGCTTTGAAAGTGTGGTTCGTGAGGTAATAGTTCTAGCTCATTCCTAGTTGTCTGATACTTAAAAACAGAATAACGACGATAGCGATAATGTCCGCCATCACTCAAAAAATTATCTGAGGGTAAGTCTTGCCAGCTTTTATGAAACTCCAATAACGCTTCGGCATGGGATTTAAGCAGTGATACCCAACTGTCATTTTGTATAGCTGGGCTTTGTAACACGGTATAACCTAACTCTTTTAGTTCTGTAGTCGCATTGTTTTCCATCGGAACTCAGGCCTAATTATTGCGTTTAGCATCCATTACATTGGGTAATTGTTCAATTTTTTCCAATAGTTGAAAGAGTTGAACAGTATTTTCAATTTGAATAGAAATACCCAGCAGTGAAATAAGATCAGTTTGTCCGCGTTTAGTTGTTATGTTTACTACATTTATTTGCTGCTTTGCCAACACGGTTGCAACATCACTTATCAAACCTGGTTTATTAAATCCAGTCACTTGAATATCGACAGTGTAGGCAGTTGTCTCAGTGCCCCAAGTGGCTTCGGCAAGGCGCAGTGATTTTTCAGGGCCAAGGTTTTTCTCATCAATATTGGCGCAGTCAGTACGGTGAATAGTAATTCCACGACCGACCGTAATATAACCGATAATCTCATCACCTGGAACAGGCTTACAGCAGTTGGCAATCTCAACCAGTAGATTACTGACACCTTGAATCTGAATGCCACGGTCATTGTGTTCTTCTTTAACACTTATTTTGCGATATTTAACTTCTTCTTTCTTTGGTACATCTAGGGTTGCGGTTAGTTGAGCTACACTAATATCTCCACGACCCAGCGCAATCAAAAATTCTTTTTCCGTTTGTTGATGAAAACGTTCTAATAGGGGTTTAAGATCAATTTTCTTTAGATTCAGATGATGCTTTTCCTGCTCAATTATATCTTTACCGTCTTGTAGGTTTTTCTCATGGTCTTGCTGCCTAAACCAGTGGCGAATTTTACTGCGTGAACTTGAAGAGCCAATATAACCCAGAGTTGGGTTTAACCATTTACGGCGAGGCTGCTCATCTTTTTGCGTTATTATTTCTACTTGGTCACCATTATTTAATTTGTGATCAAGTGTTGCGATGGCACCATTGACCTTGGCTCCTGTGCAACGATGCCCCACACCTGTATGAATTGCATAGGCAAAGTCTAATGGTGTTGATCCCTTGGATAAATCAAGGATATCTCCTTGTGGCGTTATTACAAAAACACGATCTGGGAAAATTTCTGCACGGAAATCTTCGAGTAATTCATCATCATTATCGTCGCTATCCAGCAAACGTCGTAAAGACCCAACGACACGTTCCATCGCTGCATCTTGTCCACCACCTTCTTTATATCGCCAATGAGCGGCTACTCCAAGTTCAGCGAATATATGCATATCCTGTGTGCGAATTTGAATTTCTACATAACGCCCTGTTGGACCAATGACAACAGTATGTAATGACTGATAGCCATTTGGTTTACGATTGGCAATGTAGTCATCTAACTCTGCGGGGACGTGCTTCCACTGTTCGTGAACAATGCCTAAAGCGGTGTAACAGGCACGTACATCTTTGACGATAACGCGAACAGCACGTAAGTCATAGAGTTGATCAATTGAGAGATTTTTGCGCTTCATCTTTTTCCAGATACTATAAATATGCTTTGGCCGACCATAAACCTCAGCTTCTATTTCAGCATCTTTTAGCAAATGTTGTAAATTGCCCGTAAAAGTTTCGACATAGGCTTCACGCTCAAGACGCTTAGCATCAAGTGATTTAGCTATTTGTTTATAAGAAATTGGCTCAAGATAACGAAATGCAAGATCTTCCATTTCCCATTTTATCTGACTAACACCAAGACGATTTGCTAGTGGTGCATAAATATCCATTGTTTCTTGCGCGACGGCTCGGCGCTCGGCTATATCTGCATTTGATAACAAACGTAAATGTTGTAAACGCCAGCTCAAATGAATTAATACGGCACGAACATCATCAACCATTGCCAATAGCATACGGCGCAAACGTTCAGCTTGTTCAGGGATTGGAATTTCATTTTCTGAGGGTGGTTTAAAATGATGCAACCAACGCATATTTTTAACCAGTAAGGCAATAGTACTGCTGAATTTTTCAGCAATGGTTTCTATGGAATAAGTATCACCGAGTCGAACGTCACTTAGCACAGCGGCAATTAAGGTAACTTGATCCACCTGAATATTACGCAATATATCTGCAACATCTAAGCTAAATGGCACATGCGGATCACGATCAAAGGATGCAACATCTAGCATTAAATCTATGGCTTCAGTTAAGTATTCCCTATCTTTGCTATCATCAGAAATACTCAAGCGCTCAATCCACTGTTCTCGATTGCGTTTGTTAGTATCACTTAATTGGCTATGCTGCATATTTTCTGTGGCTTATTGATTAGATGTTTCTAAGTTCTTCTTATAAAGCCACTCCCCCCTTTATTGAGATATTGTAGCATTATACTGTTCGAGTCTTGTTTGCAATTCACTTAATCTACGAATAACTGCAAAAGGTGCTTTACCTCCAGGCCAAGGTTTTAACGTTGGATTAAACCAAATCGCTTTCATGCCTGTGTTTTGTGCTCCTAAAATGTCACATCGTGGATCATCTCCGACATAGACAGTTTCATGTAGTTCAATATTTGAAAGTTTCTGCGCTTGATGAAAAATATCCTGATGTGGTTTTGCTACACCAGCTGTCTCTGATGATAGTGCAAAATCAAATAAATGGCCTATGCCTATATGATGAACGCTAGCATTACCATTACTAATGACACCCAAAGTATAACTTTTGGCTAGGTTTTCTAAAGTTTCCAAGGCATCAGCATAGAAAGTTACTTCGTTACGTGCCAACCAAAATACTTCAAAACCTTTTTCTACAAAACTGTAATCAAGACCCACATCATCTGCTAAGCATTTCATCCATGACTTTCTGAGCAAGGTTAAATCATGCCGAAGGTTTTCTGGCTGTGACTGCATATACGTTATACGGTGCTTAATTAAAGCCCGATCACTATATTTTTGGGTAATCTTTGGGTAGTATGAATTTAGCCATTGGTAAAAGCACTGCTCGGCTTTTTCAATCACTGGGTCTATATCCCATAAGGTATTATCTAAATCAAAGGCAACACATTTAATCATGCAGATATTTAAACACATCATTGTCCTATTCGCATTAATTCTCAGCTTAAATGCTCATGCAAAAACACTTGTTTTAGTTCATGGTTATATGTCTGATGGAATGTCATGGCGCACCTCAGGTTTTACTAAACCACTAGAATTTGCTGGATATCATGATGCTGGCAACTATGGTTATAGTCCTTGGGGGATAACATTACCCGATTCACTTAATTATAAAGGTGATGTTTTTGTAACCGTTAACCTGCCTTCTAAAGCAAATTTACAAACACAAGAAGGCGTATTAATGCATTATTTACAACACCTGTATGCTTACCGTTATGAGCCTCTTACCTTGATAGGGCATTCCGCAGGTGGTTTAGCCGCTAGGCTTTATATCCTTGACCCTGCTCATTTACCTGTTGAAGGTTTAATCACCATAGCATCACCACATTTGGGTACACCTGCTGCTAATGTGGCATATTTGGCAGGAAGTTCTCCTATAGGAATGATGGCAAGTATGACAGGAGTCGATGTCTTGCGTGATTCACGTGGTCTTTTTTCAGATTTAAAAGAAGAGAAACCGAGCAATTTTTTATATTGGATGAATCATCAACCACATCCAGAAATTCACTATGCATCAATTATTCGTAAAAATGAAAAAATATCTAAACCCAACAAGTTTGATTTTATTGTTCCCCCAAATAGTCAGGATATGAATAATATTTGGGCATTAAAAGAACGTTCTGGTATTGCCATGACATTGGATAATCATTCAATTAATGGAAAAGATGGCAGCATGGTGGTAGAGATACTGAAGCATATTAAGTAGTGATTCCCTTGAGATAGGTAGCATGAATTTTTATCAATAAATAAACTTAGTTTGTAGTATAATGTGCCCCTCTCCACATATACCACCTGAGGAGAATGGTTACAGAAGTGTTTTCTTGGAGGATGGCACGGATATCAAATGAGTAGCATTACAAATTTTGAATGTAACCAATTTATGACCCCGAGTACATCTCGGGGTTTTATTTGTCTGGAGATTATAGACTAATAAATTATATTGATTAATATCGATAGTTTTACTAAACTTAATCAGTAACTTAAAGAATAATAAAAGAACAGGCTATTGTTATGAATTTGCAATAGCTTTGTTTAAAGGCAGCTTATTTAAACCAAGGAAAGGAGATAAAATATGGGAATGTTAAAAGACTTTAAGGAATTTGCACTTAGTGGAAACCTGATTGATATGGCAACGGGTATTATAATCGGTGTTGCATCAGGTAAATTAATTTCATCATTAGTAGATAATGTCATTATGCCACCAATCGCTTACGCAATGGGCGGAACTGATTTCTCTAAATTGGGGTATATGCTTCAAGCAACTGGTGGTGGAGACAAAGGTGATGAGCCACTCATGTTAAAATGGGGAGCATTTGTACAAAGCTTTATCGATTTCCTAATCATCATGTTTGTTGTATTTATTATTATTAAAATAGCAACACGTGGGCAGAAGAAAGAAGAAGAAAGCGGTCCATCTCAAGAAGATTTACTTGGCGAGATTCGTGACTTACTAAAAAAGTAAGGTTTAGAATCTTGTAAAAACAGGGGGGGTGCCATTTTAAATGGTACCCCTTTTTTTTAAGCTAATTTTCTTATGTAGATTTAAGTTCTGTTGTAACCATTTTTATTCATCATCTGAGTCGTGCAAAGGTCTCTATTAATAAGTAGCTATGTTCCTCAAAGCCGAATAAAATAATTTACTCAATATTATGCGGCTCACCTAAACAATGTCTTTGATTGTATCAATTGCTCAAATTAATCCTATTGTTGGCAGTTTTAAACACAATATTACACTCATCACTGAAGCCATCGAACAGGCTAAAACAGAAAGTGCTGATGTCATATTATTTCCTGAGTTAGTACTCACAGGTTATCCACCCGAAGATTTATTATTTCGTCCAGCATTTTTAAAAAGAATTGAAGAAAGTTTAGCTAGCATTGCAGAGTTAGCAAAGGGTATTACCGTTATTATTGGTTCACCTATTTTACTTAAAGACAAAGGAAATAATAACAACAATAAAAGTAAATTATTTAATGGTGCTTGTGTTTTACGTGGTGGACAGATTTCTTATCAATATGCAAAGCAACACCTGCCTAATTATCGTGTGTTTGATGAGAAGCGCTATTTTCGCCGTGGAAAACAAGACGGTATCATTGAGATTAACGGGCACAAGGTAGGCTTGTTAATCTGTGAAGATATTTGGGAGGAAACACCAGCAATAAACGCAAGAGATGCAGGTGCAGAATTACTATTAGTTTTAAATGCATCGCCATTTCGTGCGAACAAAAGTGCTGAGCGCCTAGAACTACTTGAAAAGCGTTCTATTCAAAATGGTTTGCCCATAGTTTATGCGAACTTAGTTGGGGCACAGGATGAGTTAGTTTTTGATGGAGAATCACTGATTTTCGATCGTAGCGGTCAGTTGATTTTTCAAGCACCTACTTTTGAATCAGGTGTTTTCACACAACAAATTCCCTTTGATAAATCAGTAAATCCCATTCAAGCAAGAGAACACAATAAAGAGCAAAATATATACGATGCACTTGTTTTAGGGGTACGAGATTATGTTAATAAAAATGGTTTCCCTGGTGTTATTTTAGGTTTATCTGGTGGTATTGATTCTGCATTAACGATGGCAATTGCAGTTGATGCATTAGGTGCTAAGAATGTAGAAGCTATTATGATGCCATTTCGTTATACCGCAGATATTAGTATTGAAGATGCTGCTCAACAGGCAAAGGTTCAAGGCGTTAAGTACCGAGAAATCCCAATTGAAAATATTTTTAATAGTTTTATGGATGCTTTGTCAGTAGAGTTTGATGGCATGGAGCGCGATGTTACAGAGGAAAACATTCAGGCAAGATCACGTGGAGTACTATTAATGGCAATGTCTAATAAGTTAGGCAAGATGCTTCTCGCCACGGGTAATAAAAGCGAAATGGCTGTCGGTTATGCAACATTATACGGTGATATGGCAGGTGGCTTTGCACCATTAAAAGATGTTTTTAAAACAACTGTTTATGATCTTGCACGTTATCGAAACGAACTCGGTGATGGCAGTGGCTATAAAGAAATAATCCCTGATCGTGTGATAACACGACCACCATCTGCAGAGCTGGCACCTGATCAAATAGATGAAGACTCTCTTCCACCTTATGATATTTTAGACGCAATTTTGCGTATGTTCATTGAAGAATTTCAGAGCGTTGCACAAATTGTTGCACAAGGTTATGACCATGAAACCGTTGAACGTGTGGCTAAAATGGTACTGTTAAATGAATATAAACGACGCCAATCTGCTCCAGGCATTCGGATAACTAAACGTGCATTTGGAAAAGACAGGCGTTACCCAATAACCTCTCATTATCGTTGGCATTTAAGCTAGAGTTAAGCCACTTATTGTGACTTTTGCACTTAATATGGTTCTTATATGAATAAAATACTCGTTACTTTTCTTGCCCTGTTTTTAACAACAATTTTGTGAAAGTATTGCTAAGAAATAACTACTGTTAATATATTAATGATATGAGTGACTCGCCTACAAATCGCAAAATTTTAATAATAGAAGGTGATGAGCCCGAATGTATTACTGCAGCACAGGAACTAACTAAAAATCTACAAGCTTTATTGTTAGATAAACCTAAAAAAGCGAATGAACATCTCGGGCAAGAGTTTGACGCTGTTATTTTTAATACCTTTGAAATATTTGATGCAAATGCCTTTGGCGTGATAACAGGCACAATTCGTGGTGGTGGATATTTAATTATTCTAAAACCCGTAGTTTGGTCTAGTAGCCTGTTTCTAGAGCGCTTTTATGCCTTTTTAAAACAGTCTGATAATGTCAATTTTATTAATGTTAAGCAACAAAGCTTTCAAGCATTGGCATCACCTAAAAGAGCAAAATACCAAAATCAATATGCTACAGATGATCAAGAATTAGCTGTAGATGCAGTTATTCGTGTTGTAAAAGGTCACCGCCGTCGTCCACTAGTTATCACCGCAGATCGAGGTCGGGGTAAGTCTTCAGGATTAGGAATTGCTGCTGCGACACTCAGTCTTGAAGGTGTTAAAAATATTATTGTCTGTGCTCCTAGTAAAAAAACAGTGGCAACATTATTTCAACATGCGATCACTTTAAACCCTGATATAACTTTACGTTTCTACTCTCCTGATAAATTACAGCGACAACAACCTGATGCTGATTTAGTCTTAGTTGATGAAGCTGCAGCCATTCCAGTGGCAATGTTAATCAGCTTTGTAAAACGCTATTCACGTATTGTATTTGCCAGTACTCAACATGGTTATGAAGGCAGTGGGCGAGGATTTACCATCCGTTTTCAAAAGGAGCTTGATAGACTAGCACCTGATTGGAATAGTATTTATTTAAAAACGCCTATTCGCTGGCAAGAAAATGATTCATTAGAGCAGTTTGTATTTCAGACCTTGTTATTGAATGTTGAACTACTAGACGCTAGTAAGATTAAAAATATCCAATTGGATGATTGTGAATTTATAAAGATTAATAAAAGTAAGCTCATCAAAGATGAAGCATTACTCAGAGACATTTTCAGCCTATTAGTGAATGCACATTACCAAACAAAACCATCCGATCTTAAGCAAATGCTGGATGATAAAGACGTATCTATTTATTCCTTACAAGCTAATAATTATATTGTCGCAGTCGCACTTCTTGTTACAGAAGGCAGTATTGATGAGCCAACATCATTGGATATATTAGCTGGAAAACGTCGTCTTAAAGGGCATTTAGTAGCACAGTCTTTAGCCGCAAATGTAGGGCTTGCTAATGCGCCAATGTTAATGGGTGATAGAATAACTCGGATTGCAATACACCCCGCTTTACAGCAACAAGGCTTTGGAACAATGCTTCTGAAATATATAAAGAAGGAATCTAAGGCGGATTATCTTTCTAGCAGTTTTGGTGCAACTAATGGATTAATTCATTTCTGGAAAAGTGCGAAGTATACGGCAGTACATTTGGGTATAAAGCGTGATGCAAGTAGTGGCGCTCACTCTGTAATAATGCTGCAAGCAAAAAGTAAAAAGGGACAAACATTGCTAAAAGAAGCTTCACTATATTTTAGGAAAAGCTTTCCACATTTGATAAGTGATAGCTTTCGAGAGCTTGAAAATAAGATAGTATTATCTTTATTAAGCACTCAATCAGAGGTGATAAGTGCAGATGAATACAAAATACTTAGCACGTTTGGCAATCAACAAAGAAGCTATGAAAACAGTCTGTACCCAATTTGGAAATTAGTCTGTAATAAGCTCAGTGATGATCAGCTATTGGATAATAAAGAGAAGAAAATTCTGATTGTTAAAGTATTGCAAAAAAGAAGCTGGATCGAATTAACCCAAAAAATGTCTAGCACAATTACTGGTAAGAAAGAGGCTGTAAGTTTACTTCGTGGTGCCGTTGTTAAATTATTAGCTCAACGCTGATTTTAGATCATCTTGTTTAAGGGGTCCCTTTACAAACCTTGCGGCAATTAATGCGCCTAGTAACGCAATGACACCAGATGCTAGAAATGTCCAAGTAGAACCCATGCTTTCCCAGGTATATCCACTCAATAAATGCCCGAGCGAACCACCAAGACCAAAGCTCATACCCGCGTATAATGCTTGCCCTCGCCCCTGTAAGCGACCAGGGAAAAGTTCATGAGTTAGATAAATTGCAGTCGCATGGAATAAGCCAAAACTGGCGGCATGAAAAATTTGGGCGATAATAAGAACAGCGATATTATCAACCCATAAAGCAAGCATCAGCCAACGAATCGAAGTAATAAACAAGGCAATAACAAATAGCCGACAAACACAATAACGGTTTAGTAGGCGATGCATTACGATGAATAAAAGTACTTCTGCAAATACTCCAAATGCCCACATCCAACCAGCCATATTTCTTGAGTAACCATGTTCCTCAAGGTAAATCGTAAAGAAGGTGTAATATGCTCCGTGACTAAGAGCTTGTAATGCACATGCAAGTAATAATGCTATTACTATGGGTTTTTTTAAGGTTCTTAATATAGGGCTTGCTTGTGTAGATAGTATGTTATTTTGTTTATCTTTAACTAGGAATGTAGTCAACGCATTGATAAATAAAAGAGCCAAAATAAAATAGGGTAAGTAGGTGATTTTTTCATCTTGAATAAGGTAAGGAAGTGCTATCACCATAATGATAAAACCTACTGAGCCCCACAGCCTAACGTGACTATAACGATGTGTGTTTTCAGCTAGATAATTAAAAGTAAGTGCTTCAAACAAAGGCAAAGTTGCATTCCAGAAAAACCCAAAAGTAGCCATTATAAAAACAAACCATGCGTAACTCTGATAGGGAATTACGCCCGCAAAACTAATAACTGCAGCCACTAATGAGATTTGAATAATAATGAGACGTTTTTTAAGATGGTCAGATAACCACGCTAAAAAGTAGGGCGCAAATATTTTACTCGCCATCACTATTGCCATTAATTCACCTATCTGTGCGGGTGAAAATCCTAGTGATTTTAGATAAAGAGACCAGTAAGGAACGAATGCTCCTAAAGCGGCAAAGAAGAAGAAATAGAATGAAGATAACTTAAACTGATTGCTAGTGTTTATCATGGATTATTTTGAATATGGCACCCCCCCCTTTTTTTAACAATTGGATGTTATAAAAAGGAATTTACCACATTAAATCATCCGGTACTTCGAAGTCAGCATAGGGGTCATCAGCAGCATTGCCTTCTTCATTTATATTTGTATTGAGCAGTAAAATAGACTGATCATCTCGCTCCTTTATTTTATTCGCAGCTTCAGCAGGTATTAAATGATAGCTTTCGTTAGCGCTTTTTTGTAATTTTACAATAGCAATTTTTCCACGATTAATAAGATCTTGATTTTGCGGTGAAACATAGAGTGTTTTGATCTTATTTTGGTCACTAAAATTGTACGCTAATAATTCATCTTCAGGCATTTTTTTGGGTGCATTATGAATGATATTCAGCTCAATAATTTGACTGATTTGTGCTAGCACAGATTTTTTATTAGCTTCTTCTTTTTGTTCCTTATTCAAAGCGTGGCTTTGTTGTCGTTGTTTGTTTTGTGCTTCTTTTGCTAGCTCTGCGGCTTCATTAACTAATTGAGTATTATTCTTACGGCTTTGCTTAATTGCCTTTTTCTTGGCTGTCTGAATATTATTGGCATCCTGCTTTTTTATCAGCCCTTTACCAAGAAGTTGATCTTGTAGTGAACCAGCCATACGTTTTCTTCCTAACAATATTTAAGTAGATTATGGTCTTATTATATCCAGATCATTTGGAAACGATACTTTCCCTTTATATTTATTTTTAACCAGTGTTAAAGTTTGTGCTTTCACAGAAAGACTTCGTTTCATTAAATGGGTTAACAACAAGTTCTTGACCTTGGCATCATTCGCCATAGCACCAATATACGAGGGAGTCATATGCAAACGAGCAGGAACGCCGACAGCATCCTCTGGAATTGCATTGTGAGCGACTAGAATATCTGAGTGTTTAGCAAGATCTGGCATAGCACGCAATCGACCACTCATATCACCACTAAAACTAATTGAACAACCCGCTAATTCAACACGGTACCCTAAAGAAGGGAAAGGTCCGTGATGTGTTGCAACCGCTTTAACTTTGATGTCACCATTTTTAAAAATCTGTTTAATATTTAGATCAGAAAAAGACCATGGGATGGTTTTTACTTTTATTTTATAAGCGGTGTTTTCTTTGCTATCTACAAATCCGCCAAGATAAGGATACATTCCATTTTTAGTGCCAATGGCTCTATCAACAAACTGCTCAGCAGAGGCTGAATAATCACCAGCACTAGGGCCCATTACGTGTAAGTCTTTTGTGCGCTGAGTAAAAAATGCACCTTTAATATAGGAAGGAAAATCAGCACTATGATCAGCATGAAAATGACTAAACAGCATTAAGTCCACATCTTCAAAGTTAGCTTTACTCTGTTTAAATCGTTGTAGACTTCCCGGGCCCGCATCTACAATAACTCGTGCTTTATTGTCCAATGAGATTAGGTAGCCAGTGGATGCTTGGCCATCTAATAATTCAGGGCCACGTGTCCCTAGCATTTGTAACTGCACACGTTGTGATTCACAGGAATTGGGGATCACTTGACCTACTGCGTTAGCAACATTATTACTAAAAAGAACTAATGGGATAATGAGTGAGTATTTCATTGCTTGTTTCCACAATCTTGTAAAAAAGGGGGGGGTGCCATATGAAGTTAGTTACTCAAAATGTGGATAAGAGTATTAAGAAGATTCTTCATCTTTCTTTTTAGCTTCTATCAACATCTTCTTTACTTCATCAGCCGTCGCTCGGTGCGCTTCTTTAGAAAACTGCTCAAGAGAGATGGTCGAGTTTAAGCGATAATCCCTTGGTGATAATATTTTGCTATAAAAAGGTACTGGTGAAAAGCCAGACTGTATTGATAACTCTCTAACCAGTGATGTCATGTGATACACCAAGAAAGGAGAATATAATAACATCGCAATTCCTGCAGAAGGTAACCAACGAGCACGCATAATTTTAACAATGAAAACTGCAACTAAACTGGGTATGACAATAAATTTAGCAATATATTTAAACCATATCTGTAAAGAATCATGGGTAAACATATAGGCAAAGAAGCGCCCTAAGTGCTCAAATAGCAAGGGCAATAAAAACATGAGTGAAACGATGCTAATGGTTGCGATGATTTCCCAGCGGTGAATAAACAGACGAGATATACCTGAGACTATGACTATTATTCCTAGCATTATCCAAACTGGTGGAAGGACTGCTTCTAAATAAAAGAAAACATCCTCTGTCGCTGTCGTTGTCACAAAACTACCATAGAAATACAAAGCGATGGTAGATGCTATTAACAAAAGTGCCCATATGGGATTGCTAAACAAACAGAAAAGACCACTACAGTCTCTAACATGAGTCGCTTCAACAGGCATATCAATAGGCAGTAATCTAGCTTTTAAGCCGCTTATTTTAAAGCTACTTGGCAGGCTAACTTCTATGGGTGTATTGCCTAGCTCATTACCTAAATACTTTGTGCCATTTTCATCTGCAAGATTATGCAAAAAGAATTTATCATCCTCATTTTGAATAATAAGATGGTGAGCAGAAATAGTCACATCTGGCAAAATCACATCATTATCAAAAGCTCGCCCGATGGTTACAGGAAAGGAATCAATTTTATGATATTGATGAATGCCGCGCTGGATGATTTCAAGAATTACTTTGGCCATTTGAATCTCTCCAACATACGTGTATATAAACTCAGTGCAGTTTCTGCATCTGTTCCGGTAAAATCTAGATTAAACAGAAAGCCTTGATTCTTTTTGCCCACCATCGCAGCGGTAAATAACATATCACTCAAACCTTTAAACTTAAGGTAGTCACGTCGGCACACAGTCGTTTTGAATGTTTGTGATGCAACCTCAGTAAAATCAGTAAAACATGAAAAATTAGTCACGTCTCGCTTACCTGCACGTCCGCCAATCACGCTACTATTTTGTTTTTGATAGTGCCTAAAGAACCGAGGAGAAATCATCTTATCTGAATCTAACCAAATATATTCATAGTTGATATGTCCTGCATTCAAACGGTTCGAAATATAAATATTATCTTCATTTGAACACCGTGTGAAAAATACACGATAAAGATCATCTTTCTTAGGTGGTCGACTTGCATCCCAACAGCGAATAGATTTGTCTAACTCTGCAGGAACAATGAAAGAACCAATTTTTGTTCCTTTCCATGATTTTTTTAATATCTTGTTAACGATCTTTTTAGAGTTTGCCTTTAACTGTTCAGAGCTGTGCGTAAAACGATCATCAACAGCAGCATTAAAACTACTTTCTTCAAGACGCTCTAAAACTACGGTTAAATATTCTGCAGGGACTAAAAAGCTAATATCATTACCAGAGGTTGCTACATTAATACCGATGATATTACCCGAAGTATCAAGTGTAGGGCCGCCACTCATGCCTGGATTTAAGCTACCTGAGAATAAAATATTACCATCCTCATCTTTGGCTAAAATACCTTGATTAGTACCTTTAATAATTGTGAAGCCAAGATCCATTGGATTCCCTAGAGAATACAAACTCGCTCCTTTTTTTGGTAAGAAAGAGATTTTCAGAGGAACCCCCATCGGCTTTTGCGCTCTTACTACAGCCAGATCATGGACGATATCAAAGTCCATTAATTCCAGTGGACCTTTCTCACCACTGGTAGATTGATAGCGGAGTGTATACACATCAGGATCATTGATATATTCACTCACGACGTGATAATTAGTTGCCAGAATATTATCTTTAGCAACTACAAAGCCAGAGCCTATGCTAGATTTCTTACCTGTTTGCTTATTGATAACAAGAATCTGGTAAACAGATTTTTCTGCAAAGGCATAGATGCTTGAAGCATTTATTTTAATTTCAGCAGATGCCTGTGCATTAAAAAACAGCATTAGACATAAAAAGAGATGTAGTTTTTTTAACATTACTGTAATTCCATTATAATTTTTTCCTAGCCCGTTTGTCTAAGACCTTCCTGTAAACAGAAGTTTAAAGCACCCTAAACGATCAATCTACCATATACCAGCGCTATTGAGTAATATTAGGCAAATGGTGGATTAATAGCGCTAAAGAGATTCATTAAACAAAGAGAATATTATTATTGATTCAATGCCCAATGAATATGTTCTCGAACCACTTCAGTTGATGATTGAAATTTTTCTTTAAGTGCCTTTAGAATTATTGGGGATTTTGGCGCATTTCCAAGTGCAATAGCTATATTTCTTTGCCATCGCTGATAGCCAATGCGTCGGATCGGAGAGCCTTCCATTTTCTTAAGGAATTCTACTTCAGTCCAGTCAAATAGTTTTAATAAGCTCGTAGAGTCAAGCTTGTTACGAATCGCAAAGTCAGCTTGTTGTGCATCATTTGCAAAGCGATTCCATGGGCAGACTAACTGACAGTCATCACAGCCATAGATTCTATTGCCCATAGGTTTTCTAAATTCTTCAGCTATAACGCCTTTGTGTTCAATGGTTAAATATGAAATACAGCGTCGGGCATCTAAAACATAGGGTTTGATAATCGCTTTAGTTGGGCAAATATCAATACATGAAGTACAGCTACCACAATGATCATCAACTGACTGGGAGCTGTCTAATGGTAAGTTGGTATAAATCTCACCAAGGAAAAACCACGAACCCGCATCTTCAGATAAAATATTGGTGTGCTTTCCCATCCAGCCAAGCCCTGCTTTAACCGCGATGGGTTTCTCCATAACCGGTGCACTATCAACAAATACGCGATATTGCATATCATCATTTAATGATTCTTGCTTTATCTTATTAGCCAATTTTTGTAATCGCTTACGCATCATTTTATGGTAATCACGACCCAATGCATATCGTGAAATATATCCAAGTTCAGGATGATTAAGCACCATTATCGGATCAACAGATTGTACCGGACGGTAATCCATTCGCACGCTGATAATACTTATCGTGCCTTCTTCTAGCTCCGCAGGGCGATAGCGTTTATTGCCGTGGCGCTGCATCCATTCCATATCACCTTGAAACTTTTTAGATAGCCACCATTTAAACTGTTCTTCTGCACCTGATAAATCAATATCACTTACGCCAAGCTGTTGAAAGCCTAATTCTTTTGCCCACTGTTTCAGCAAGCTTTGCGTGATATGATTTGTTTCCATCAGCATATAATATCATTGAGGCAGAACTATATTATATAAACCATTTCAGATAACACTGTATTCTGCCATGAGAGCCATAAATGCTTAATCAAAAACTAATAATAGAAAATGAAAAAGCCATGATGGAACTTGGGGGAAAAATTGCTGATCAGTTTTCAAAAGGTGGAATCATCTTGCTAAATGGTGATTTAGGTGCGGGAAAAACAACTCTAGTCAGAGGTCTGTTAAGGCACCTCGGTTTTCAAGGGATTGTAAAAAGCCCAACCTATACCTTAGTTGAACCCTATCAATTTGAACAACGGATGATTTATCATTTTGACTTGTATCGACTTGGTGACCCTGAAGAGCTGGAGTATATCGGTGGGCGAGATTATTGGCAGGGAGATAACTTATGTTTGTTAGAGTGGCCAGAAAAGGCTCAAGGTTATTTACCCATAGAAGATTTGAATCTAAACATTCTTCATCAAGGAGAACGCCGAATTGTTGAAATAACCAAGGGGAGTATAACTATATAAAACAATGCTTTAGTAAATAATTGTAAAAACAACTTGAAAAAACATCGCTAGTGAGTTTTACTAGTAAACATAAAGAGAGAAACAAATTATAATTTTTATCTCTCACATTAAAAACTGGAAAAATTAAGTAGTATTATTAAAACTGAATAATCGAATTGGGCTTTGATTATTCTCAATCATTGGGGAATGATGAAAAATAGCAGTCAGAAGCGCAGGGACTTTGTGCTGACTTTTGCTAAAGTAATAGGTGTCGCTGGCGTATCTAGCATCGCATCAAATACTTTTGCTAAAGGTCGTAGCACTAATATTACCTCTGTAGTACTCAAAAAAGATGACAGCGGTTCACAGCGTCTTGTGTTTGAACTGGATAAATCTGTACGTCATAAATTCTTTACCTTAACTTCCCCAAATAGAATTGTTATTGATTTCATGGACACGAAATCAAAGGCCAAATTAAAGATTGGTCGAAACGCAAAGCAATTGATTAAAGGAATCCGCCAATCATCTCGGAATAATAAAGATTTCCGTGTTGTGTTGGATATGGCAAATAAAACCAAAGCCAGCACTAAATTAACACCACATGGTTCGGGCTATTTACTCGAAGTTGCCTTTAGACCGAGCGTGACAAAAAAACCTGCTCAGCCATTTAAGAAAGCAATTAGTGCAGTCACCTTTGGAGCCAGCAATAAACCAATAATCATCGCGATAGATGCAGGGCATGGTGGAAGAGATCCCGGCGCAGTTGGCAAAAGAGGTACAAAAGAAAAGCATATTGCCTTACAAATCGCCAAGCGTTTAAAGAAACAAGTAGATCGACAGCCTGGTATGAAAGGGGTGTTAATCAGAGATGGGGACTATTATGTTTCCTTAAGCAAAAGAATTGTTAAAGCGCGTGCTAAGAGAGCAGATTTATTTATCTCAATCCATGCGGATGCAAATCCTAATCGAAAATTAACGGGATCTTCAGTTTATATTCTGTCAGAAAGTGGTGCATCAAGTGCTCAGGCACGTTGGTTGGCTAAGAATGAAAATTCATACGAAATGCGCATGGCAGGGGCACACTTACAACGTGGAAACCCTATTGTTTCATCAATGCTTTTAGATCTTTCACTCTCAGATACGATAGATAAAAGTCTGGAATTGGCGGGTGGTGTACTTAAAGAGCTGGGTGGTGTTAACCGTTTATTACGCCATCAAGTTGAAAGCGCATCATTTGCTGTCTTGAAGTCACCTGATATTCCATCAATGTTGGTTGAGACAGCATTTATTAGTAATTCAATGGAAGAGAAAAGACTCAGGTCTTCCCGTTACCAAGAAAAATTGGCGAAAGCCATATTTAAAGGAATTCGCCGTTATCAAGTAGCATTTAATGATAACGGAAACCAAAACCGATATAGCTAAACTTCTAATAATAAATTTCCTTCGATGTGATTTTGGCCGCTTTTATAGCGGCCTTTTTTTATCTAGAGTTTTTAAGATGTGCCTAATTAATTTATAAATAAGGCAATAAAGCATTAAACCACTTATTTGCCATTTTTTGCTCACCAGAGGAATTAGGGTGCCACTTATCATGGCTATCTTCTTGTGGTGAGTAATTTGAATGTTGATCTACAGTAACAACAGGTGATTGATCCGTATTTTTTGTATTCGCAAAATCTTCAACAAATACATTAAACTCTGCTGTATCTTCGCCACGCATGGGAATTATTTTGGCAAGTAATACAATTACTTTGGGGTTTTTAGCTCTTAAAATATCAATAATATGACTAATTTCATCAATGGTACTTTGATGACTTTGATCACGATCCACATCATTTGTCCCAGTGTGTAGCAAAACAATATCAGGAGTATATTCACTTATCCATTCAGGCAGGCCTTCTTCAAGTTGATTCGTTTCCCATGCCCAATGACCCTCATGGTCTAAATCAAAATCGTGTAAATTATTATCAACATCGCCTGAGAAATCATGAAGGCTACCAATAAAGTCGACATCATAATCTGCACTTTTTAGTAAAAGCCATAGCGCGCGTCTATAACTTGGAAATCCATCACCACCTTGAGTGATGGAATCGCCAAGAGGCAGAATGCGTTTAGTCGTTTGTTGCTGTGGCATCTCATTTGGAGTTTGTTCAGGCTCTACTTCAACAGGTGTTTCTACCACGGGTGAGCTTGTCTCTTCAGTCGCCTCTTGTTCTAGTTCTGGTTCTGGAATTTCGGCTTGCTGTTCAGTTTGTTCAATTGTAGCTTGCTCAATAGTAGTTGGGGTTGAAGTAGTTGAGTCACCACCACAAGCAGTAATCGTCAATAATAAGAATAAAGTAATAGCTAAGAGGTAAAGACTTGAATGAGAAGCCCCAGTATTTATAAATGGCAGTTCTGCTGAGCGGAGTCGAAGCACCCCCCCCTTTTTTTGATAATTGATAGTCATACTATTGATCGAAACCTTTTTCTTGATGAGCTGTTATAAACGGATTTATGTACTAGAGAGTGCTTGTACGAACATCTACACAAACATTGCAGTGTTTTAAATGGCACCCCCCGTCTATTTTGATAATTGCAAAAAAGCCAAACTATTTTAATCAGTAAGCGCTAAATCAACGGCTTTAATAGCATGAAGGGTAGTTGTATCAAATAAATGTACTTTTGTATGCTCTTTCTTCACCAGCATGGCAATTTCAGTGCAACCTAAAATTACACCCTGTGCTCCATCAATAACTAACTGATCAATGATACGCAGGTATTCTTTTCTTGAGTCATCAGTGATATTACCTAAACATAATTCCTGATAAATAACATTGTGAATGATCTCTCTATCTGCTTTATTCGGTGTGATCACCGTTAAGTTATATTTCTCTTCAAGGCGACCTTTATAGAAATCTTGCTCCATCGTAAATGCTGTGCCTAGTAATCCTATTCTCTTAATATCCACTTGGACAACTTCTTCAGCCGTTGCATCAGCAATGTGAAGCAAAGGCATGTTCACACTAGCACTAACTTGAGGTGCCACAAGATGCATTGTATTGGTACAAATCAGTATAAAATCTGCCCCTGCTTTTTCTAGGCTTAGTGCTGCATGACTAAGTATTTCGGCTGTTTTGTCCCAATCACCTTGGTGTTGTAGCTTTTCTATTTCAGCAAAATCAACACTAAAAAGAATCACCTTTGCAGAATGTAATCCACCTAGCCTCTTTTTAACTTCTTGATTTACAAGTTGATAATAATTCTGGCTAGACTCCCAACTCATGCCACCAATTAGACCGATTGTTTTCATATGTATTCCCTGTTAATTTCAATACCCTCCACCATTTTTAGTAGAGAGTATTAACAGATTATAACCCTTGAATATAACGATCTTCAGGATAACTGATTGAATAACCATAGTTGATAGAAACATTCTTTGCAGGCTCTAACCTTCTGCTCCAACCTACCACGCCTTCTTTATCTTCAAATTGAGTAATATTGGGGTTTTGACCTAATTTTTTGACTCGAATATCTTCATCTGAAGCTACCGGTATCACATCATAAATAACGATATCATGTGCTTCATTATGATTACTGTGCATATCAATTTTATAACGACGTTCAACCACTTTTTTAGTACCAAACAAAATACCATCTCGACGTTTTTTATCATTATTGGGCTTAAATTTAATACTCACTTTGCTGTCTTCACCAAAAGATAATTTGAGTTCCTCACCAGAAAGCTTTTGTGGCAAATAGGAGTTACCGACAAATTCTCCATTACGCGAAAGCGATACACTTCCCGCAATCAGTGGTGTTGCTTCGGAATATCGTGTATTTGCTACGATCATTACCCGTGGGTCAAACCTTGGCGCACTGGCAAGATTGATTTTAGATTGCAATGAAACGGTCGATAATGAAAAGCGGCGTTTATTGCTACCAGAATGTAAGCTAATTTTTTCTGGTACATGATATTCTGCCGAGAAGTCAGTGGCAATTAATCGACTTTGCTGTGCTGTTATATCCTGTTCTTTATCAACCTTCATTTCTGCATTACTTTTCAACTGATTGAGACCCAGTGATGCTATCTTATCTTTGGCAACCATTCTTGTTTCACTGACACTACTAGAAAACATGCCTTTAGAACCGCGCATTGGGTTATGAGAAAAATCCAATGACCAGCTATCCAGTGGCGGTAATTGCGTACCCGCACTAGGGCGTAAGGTTGAGAGAGTAACATTAACATTGCTCCAGTCTTCTCCTGTTCGTTGGCTGATTTGCGCCAGTGTTTTTAATTCAATCTCACCTGTTTCAGTATTCAAGTCAGCATCATAAACAGGCTCCCAGCGTGCACCATTAATTTGATAACTAAGCTTTAAATCTAGCTCGGTAGCTTGATCAGCTTCAACGTATAAACGAGCATTTAGTGATTCTTTTTGATTTACCGCTATCTGTGATAATTGACGATTGAGTTTGTTGAGTTTTTTATCCACATCAGACAGTGTTTTTTCAGATTCACGAATTTTTTCTTGCACGCTAGCGGTAGCATCATCCAGTGTTTGCCATGCCTGTTGCCATTGTTCCAGCGGTAAACTGGTATAACTATTACTGTTAGCAGAAGATTTATTCTCTGCTTGGTTTTGACTGCCTAATACCATCTTTTTAATATAGCGTAACTGTTCTTTATTGCGATGAATACTGTCGTTAATCACCTTGCGTTGTTGAACTACTTCTTCAATCTCTTCACGCAGTAACTTTTCTTTTTCTTGGACAACATCATGTTGAAAAACACGCTGTAACTCAACACTACCTAGAATTATTTTACCTTTTCCTTTTCCAGCTATACGCAGCGAGGACTGCATAATGTTTAGGGGTAAATTACTTATCAAAATACTGTGTTTACCAGCATTAACGGCTACTTTACTATTACGAATAATCTTGGCACTGCCTGGATAAATCGTCACCGCACTAATCTGTGATGAAGCTTTTAATTGATCCGCATATGAAAGTGATGTGGTTAAAGCTAATATGACTGCTACACTGCTTAATTGTTTTAACATGATCTTTTTACCTTTGATTGGAGATAAGTATATTTTAAAGACCTGTAAAATAGTTTCGTTAAGTTCCTGTAACAGTCTTGTAAAAAGTTTGTAAAATATATAATTAAAGATGCAATTAATAGATAGCCATAACCATTTAGACTTTGCCGAGTTTGACAGTGATCGCCATCAAGTTGTTGCACAAGCCAATCAACAGGGCGTCTCAGATATTATTATTTCAGCGACAACTGCAAACCGTTGGGCTGTAATTAAAAAAGTTGTTGATAGCCATCCATGCTGCCACCCTGCCTATGGACTGCATCCGATGTTTATGCAAGAACATCATAACGATGACACAGACAAATTAAAGCAGTGGCTAAAGGCTGAAAATGCTGTAGCCATAGGAGAAATAGGCTTAGATTTTTTTATCGATAATTATCAAGCAGAAGAACAAATTAAATTATTTATTGCACAATTAGAAATTGCTACGAAATTAAAATTACCGGTGATAATACATGCGCGAAAATCATTAGATATTATTCTTAAGCATCTGCGAAACTTTAAAAGCCTCACTGGTTCCATCCATAGTTTTTCAGGCAGTGAACAACAAGCTAAGCAGTGTATTGATCTTGGTTTTTATTTGAGTTTTGGCGGGCCAATCACTTATACTCGCGCCACACGATTAAGAAAACTAGTGAAGAGCTTGCCACTTGACTCAATATTGTTAGAAAGCGATGCACCCGATCAACCCGATGCCCGTCACTATCAACAACGCAATGAGCCTAGCTTTATTTATAATGTTGCAAAAACCATTGCAGAACTTCAACATATTGACGTGAATGAAGTCGCACGAGTCACCACCAGAAACGCACAAATATTATTTAAATTAGACACTCACCTATGAAAACATTTACCACTATATTTATGGTACTAGCCATTATTGCCGGGCTCATTCTCGCACTAACTCCTTTTGTTGCAGATAAGTTTTTCCCCGTGCCAGAAAATACCGTACGACAGGCAAAACCCGAAGCTGCGGCAATGGCATTAAAACAATGGTTTCAATCACCTGATGCACTTTTTCTGAATGTTCAAGCAATCAATAAAACTAACTCCGAAACAAGCAAAAGCACATCATGGTTTGCTTTTAGTGTCGGGCGAGCGCCGATTGAAAAATATATTATTGCTAAAAAACTGCTACAAACAGAACTCAGCATAGAGAAAATGGAAACGATTTTCTTTACTAAAAATCGACCTGCAAGCTGGTGGCAACCAGAAGCAATAAAACAACAAACCTATTTTACAGGTATAGACCAAGGCAGAAATGTCTCACTTATTTATAACCCAAAATCTAAACGTGGGGTTTTAGTGACGACTAGTTTAAAAGAGACTAATTGAATAATAACA
>CAZWEA010000025.1:0-15155 GCA_964632635.1 uncultured Cocleimonas sp.
TCACACCAAAAAATATTTTAATGATTGGCCCTACAGGTGTTGGTAAAACAGAAATTGCGCGACGTTTATCAAAGCTCGCGAATGCGCCATTTATTAAAGTTGAAGCAACTAAGTTTACTGAAGTGGGTTATGTGGGTAAGGAAGTTGACTCTATTATTCGTGACCTTGTAGATGTTGCGGTTAAACTGACACGTGAGCAGGAAGTTAAAAAAGTTAAAAATCGTGCGGAAGATGCGGCTGAAGATCGTGTTCTTGATATTTTAATTCCTCAGCCAAAAGCAAAAAGTGAATGGACTGATATTGATGATCAACCCGTTGAAGAAGAAAATGCTACACGTCAAAAATTCCGTAAGAAGTTACGTGAAGGAAAATTAGACGACAAAGAAATTGAGATAGAAGTATCGGCAACGCCTGTTGGTGTTGAGATTATGACCCCACCCGGTATGGAAGATATGGCAGACCAGCTTCAGGGTTTGTTTAAGAATATGGGAAAGGGTAAAACTAAGAAGCGTAAGCTTAAAATTAAAGAAGCACTTAAAGAATTAACCGAAGAAGAAGCAAATAAGATGGTTAATACCGAGGATTTAAAAACTCAAGCATTAGAAAATGTTGAGCAAAATGGTATTGTATTCCTTGATGAGATTGACAAGGTTATCCAAAAAGGTGAAATGGGTGGTGCTGGTGTTTCACGTGAAGGTGTGCAGCGCGACTTACTCCCTTTAATTGAAGGTTGTACGGTCACCACGAAACACGGTATTGTGAAAACGGATCATATTTTATTTATTGCTTCTGGCGCTTTTCATCTAGCAAAACCTTCAGATTTAATTCCTGAGTTGCAAGGGCGTTTGCCGATTCGTGTCGAATTAGGTGCATTAACTGCCGATGATTTCAAACGTATTTTAACTGAACCAGATGCATCACTTACAGAGCAATATGAAGGACTATTACAAACGGAAGGAATTAAAGTAACCTTTACTGATGATGGTATTCAGCGTATTGCAGAAACAGCTTTTCAGGTAAATGAACAAACCGAAAATATTGGCGCACGTCGTCTGCACACTATCGTTGAGCGCCTTCTTGAGGACGTCCTTTTTTGCGCGCCAGACTGTACAGACGATATTACCGTCGATGCTAAAATGGTTGATGATGTACTGGGTGACTTGGTAGAGGATGAAGATTTGAGCCGCTACATTTTATAATTGCTTAGCTCTCTTGCCTGTCATCTTGGAGTCAGAAAATCATTACTTACACATGTAAGCACAAATTTTCGCCTTGACCTGACGGGGTATAGGGGCAATCTAAGCAATTAAACTAATCAGGTATACTTGTGTTTAAAACAGATTAAGGATTTATATAAAAATGGCCCCAACAAATATTGCGTTACACCAAAAATCACGTTATTTAGAACTCACATGGCCAGATGACGTGGTTCATGATTTATCTTGTGAATACTTGCGCGTGAACTCTCCCTCAGCTGAGGTTCGTGGACATGCTCCTGGGCAAGAAAAACTTCAGCTTGGTAAAGAGAATGTAAATATTACCGCGATTGATCCAATCGGACGCTATGCGATTAAGATTGCCTTTGATGATAACCATGACAGTGGTTTATTTAGCTGGGACTTATTACGTGAGCTTGGCGATAATTATGAACAGAACTGGAAAGATTATCTCGCTAAGTGTGACGATGCAGGGTATGAACGTAAAGAGCCAGGTCAGATTATATAAACATATGAGCTTTGTAGAAGACTTAAAATATAATGAAGACGGTCTAATCCCCGCTATAGCTCAGCAATTTGACAGTAAAGAAATGTTGATGATGGCGTGGATGAATAAAGCTTCGATTGAAGAGACATTAGAGACGGGTCGGGTTTGTTTTTGGTCGCGTTCTCGTCAGGCATTTTGGCGCAAGGGCGAAAGCTCTGGTCAGGTGCAAATGCTAAAAGAATTTCGAGTTGACTGTGATAACGATACCTTGCTGCTTTTGGTTGATCAAACTGGCCCTGCTTGCCATACAGGTAGGCGTACTTGTTTTTATAAGGTCTTCAAAGATGAGAATCTGCTAGTAGATTCTGAGCCCTTAATTGACCCTAAAGAGCTATATGGCAAATAACAATGCGTTGGTTGTTGCTTAAAGTAATTCGTATTTACCAACTTTTTCTTAGTCCTGTTCTGGGCAGTAGTTGTCGTTTTGAGCCTACCTGTTCATGTTATACACATCAAGCGATTGAAAAACATGGCGCCATTAAAGGCACTTGGTTGGGTGTAAAGCGTATCGGTAAATGTCACCCTTGGAATGAAGGTGGGTATGACCCTGTACCGGAAAAAAAAGAAAAATAAATTCAGATCTACCTATCGCCTCAAGTGCTTTAAAATATTAATGGCATCCCCCCCTTTTTTTGATAATTGTTACTTTTTTATCCCACCTCAATATTGCCAATAGAGGACGGTCGTTGTATGGTTGCACTCCATGAAAGACCTTGATTCTGAAACAGAAATAGAAAATTACCCTGAAGTTATTGCGGCTGTTGACCTTGGTTCAAACAGTTTTCATATGATCGTTGCCCGTGTTGATGAATTCGGCAATCTCACTATGCTAGACAAGCTTAAAGAGATGGTGCGATTACGTGGCGGATTAGATGCCAATAACAATATGGATGAAGAAGTTGCTGAGCGTGCTCTAGATTGTTTGCAACGTTTTGGTGATCGTATTCGTCACCTTGAGCCTCAGGCAGTTCGCGCTGCGGGTACAAATACTTTGCGCTCAATGAAAACATCTGCTGCCTTTCTTAAAAAAGCAAATAAAGCTCTGGGTCATCGTATCGAAATCATTCCAGGTCGTGAAGAAGCACGGCTGGTTTATTTAGGTGTTTCGCACACACTTTCTGATGACAAAGGTAAGCACCTTGTTATTGATATCGGTGGTGGAAGTACTGAGTTTATTATTGGTAAACGGTTTGAGCCAAAGCGTTTAGAAAGCCTCAATTTCGGCTCGGTAAGTGTAACCAAACGATTTTTTCCAAACGGTGACCTCAGTGTTCATAAATGGCAAACAGCGAATACTGTTTTGCGTTTAGAAATCATGCCTATCCAAAGAGACTATTCAGCTAGTAACTGGAAACTGGCGACTGGTTCATCAGGCACGATTAAAGCTGCACGAGCGATTATTCAAGAGCTTGAATTGGAGAAGTTTGGAGTTACGCTCAAGGCTCTTTATGATATTCGCGATAGAATGATCAATATGGGTAACATTGATGATATAGATTTGCCTGGGTTAAAGTCAGACCGTGCCCCTGTTTTTGCGGGTGGTTTGGCAATTATAATTGCAGTTTTTGAATCACTTGAAATTGAAGAAATGACGGTTTCTGATGGTGCTTTGCGAGAAGGTCTACTTTACGATATGTTAGGTCGTATAAATCATGAAGATGTACGTTATCGTAGTGTTCAAGACTTGATGTATCGATTTAACGTAGATACAGAACAGGCATCTCGCGTTAGAGAAACAGCAATTCATTGTTATAAGCAAGTGAGGAAGGATTGGAATCTACTGAAGAAAAGAAAATTAACACTAGGCTGGGCTGCTGATTTACATGAGTTAGGATTAAGTATTACGCATGATAAACACCATTTACAGGGTGGGCATATTTTAGAACATGCGGACATTCCAGGCTTTGCTCGACGCAGGCAGCACTGGCTATCTATAATGGTGCAATCTCATCGTAAAAACCCTGATATGGAGCTGTTTGAAACATTGCCAGAAGATGAGCGTAAAACTATTTTTTATTTGAGTATTCTCTTGAGGCTTGCAGTGTTACTCCATCGCTCGCGTCAGGATGTCGAAATACTTCCTGAAGTTGAAGGCAGTGCGGATAGTCTTCATCTTCGCTGTCAAGATGATATAAAGAACCATGCTTTGATTGAAGCAGATTTGATGCAAGAAAAAGAGTGGCTAAGTGATGTTGGTTTTAAGCTCTATTTTTAATCATTTGTAAGCTCCATATCACTTAATAAAACACCGCCAAGAAGTCGACGTTGATTCGTAATATCTGATGATGCTAAATAACGCATAGCATGCTCAGCTATTTCTCGGTGTTTTTTATCTTTTGTAAGGCGATAAAGATGGTTTGCAAAACGTGCCATGAGAATCTGACTATTGATGTGTTTAACGGGCGTTAATAATAAATTCTTTTTCTTGATGCTTTGTGTTGAGTAGCCTCCCTTTATATCTTTAAAAAACTTATCCATAAATGCGGCAGAAACTAAAGCATTATCCAGCCACTTCATGTCTTTAGTAACTTCATATAGGCTCACAAACGCTTGCCCCATTGCCAATGTGTCAGCTAGGTAAATACTCTCCTTATTATTTTTTTGATGAAAAAATCCACCGCTTTTAAGGCTTCTATTTTGTAAAATCCAATCTGCTGTAACGATACTCTGCTCCAAGTATTTTTTATCATTTGTTGCTTGATACATGCTGATCAAAGCACTGATAACCCATCCATTTTCACGTGCATAAATATTTTTATCAATACGAGGTATACCAAGTTTGCGTCTTTTTTTATTCTTTAAACTAAAGTATTCATGCCCATCTATTTCAGTATTTAAATCAGCATCCTGACTGGTATAAAATACACCTTCTGGTGATTGAAGCATCTCAGTTAGATAGGAGTAAATTTGATTGGCACTTTTTAAGTCTTTAGTGCGCCCCCATAGTTTAAAAGCTAAGGCATAGAGACGTAAGGAATCTGTTTGAATTAGCATAACCTTTTCAAAATGTGGTGATCTCCAATCGGCCTCATCAGAGTATTGATAAACACCCCCCCATTCTGGATCAATTAATAAACGGGCTGCATCAAGTGTGTCTTTTGCCATTTGTTCATGCAGTTTACTTCCTTTCGATGCACGAACCATGGCATATTCTATAGAATCAGAATGGACAAATTTTTGTCTGTGTCCCCATCCTTTGAGATTTTTGTCATAGATGGCTTCAAAGCGGCTATTAAGTATTTTTTTTTGCTCAATACTTAGAAATGCATCTTTACCTACATTGACTGTAATGTTTTTATTTTCATGAGCTTCTGGTGTTGGCTCTGCAATGACTGCTTCTAGAAACCATCCCATAAACTTTGGGCCAATATAGCCACGTTTCTTTATGATTTCATTTCCATTGGAATCAAAAATAACTGTTGCAGGCCAGCCATAATCTTCATACCGATTGGAAATATCTGGGTGGGCATCTTGATCTACTCGTATCGGTACAAAATACTTATTGATAAGTGCCGCGACATTTGGATCATGATAGGTTTTTGCATCCATTACATGACACCAATGACACCACACCGCCTCTAAATCCATAATGATAAGCTTGTTCTCTTTTTTTGCTTTGTCGAATGATTCACTAGACCACTCTTGCCAGTTTATGAGGTCATTTTTTGTTGTGCTTTCTGATGACCATGCCTGAGGAGATAAGAGAAATAGTGGAAAGATTAAAAAAGTAATAATTCTATTCATGGTTAAGCTTAATGAGTTGATTAATAGAGTTACGCTCTAATTAGAGAGTTAGATCATTTATCTTGTCAAAGTAGCCGTTTATTTTAATTAGAATATTAATATCTGCTAATATGAACCGTAAATCATATTTCAATACTAAGAGAGTAACCCCTTGAGCAATACTATTGCTTTGTTATCTAATAATTCAGGATATGATTATGATTCGCCAGCTTAGTTACTTTATAGTTTTACTATCAATGCTACTTTCATTTAATGCATCAGCTTGTGATGACAAATCTTGTGAAGTTGCATATTTAGCGCAGGCACAGCAATATATTGCCAATGATATTCGCCGAGCTGAAGCTTTTAGAGTAGAGCGTCGTGCTCACGCACTTAATAGAGAAAGACGAGATTATGCACTTTATGTACATCGCCATTTACTTCGTATTGCAAAGAAATTTGTAGAAGACCCTTTAAAGTATAAGAATCTTATTACGTTGGGGTCAAAAAGCTATAACAAGCGACTAACTAGTTAATTGTAGAGCAAAGAGAGCTACTCAAATAATACCCAGTCATCTTGAGGTATACTTTTAAAAGTTGATAGTAAGCGCTCGTCACTAATATCTGAGCCTTTTACTGCACGAATCATAATCGTGATATTTGAGCCTTTGAATTGATTATAGATTTTGGCATAAACTTCTGGATCATGTTCTCCGCTATCCCCAATTAAGATAAAATCGTGTTTAGGGTAGCGCTGAATAATTTCTTTAATCAGTTTTATTTTATATTCTTCAGATGACTGTAAAAATTTAATAATACTACTATCTTTTATACGAAAGTTCCTAAGTGAAATAGTACCTTGTGGGTAATTATCATCTAAGAAAGGTTTTAAACTTGGATAAAGTTGCCAAGGAGATGCGGAGACATAATGAAAGAAGGCTCCATCATCTTGTAATTCTTTGTAGTATTCTGGCATACCTTTTGTTGTTTTATAGGGTTTTAAAAAGGTGTTTTTGATAAGTTCTTTTTTGTTGAGAACATTACTGATTTTGACAGTATCATCAATATCAGATATTACAGTTAATCCTGTTTTAGGTATTAATTGCACTCTTCCTTTAAAATTTCTTTTGTCTTTGTGTACCTTGTAGTTCAGCCATGCATTAGGTGTTGCATCTGTTTGTAATGAAAGTGATGTGTAGGCATGACCGTTGGCAGATGTGCTATTGAGCATTTCTTGTTGTTTTTTATTAAAGCAGATATTAATTTCTTTATTTCGCTGATTGTCGACTAAGAACCACTTGGTTCGTTCTTTAAATAGGTCAGAGTTTGCTTCTTCTTCAGTGACGCCAAGCGTTTCAGCTATTTCAGAAAAAATCTTTTGGGTGATTTTTCGGCTAAAACTACCTTCTTCTTTTTCAAAAACCCAGTGATGAATTTTAACATTCCAATTGGAATCACTTTCTTGGCTTGCTGATGTTGGGAAAAAGAATACTGTTTCATCCGACTTAAGTGGGCTGCCGTAGCAAATTGAGATGAGACAAAAAAAGCTTAGGGTAGCTTTTATAATGTGTGAAAATTTCATAAACTAAATACTTCCTTTCCTTTAACAAAAGTCATACTTGTTTTTCCTTGAAAGCTCCACCCTGAAAAAGGGGTGTTTTTACCTTCACTTAGAAGGTTTTCAGGTTCTAACTGCCAGAAGTTTTTTGGATCGAACAAGCTAAAGTCAGCACTGTTTCCCGCCTTAAGCGAGCCTGCATTTAAGTTGACTAACTTAGCAGGCTGGTAAGTAATATAAGCTATTGCTTGATCAAGGCTTAAGATGTTTTCTTCAACTAAACGTAATACAAGAGGTAGAAGTGTTTCAAAACCTGATATGCCGGGACTAGTTTCCTCAAAAGGAGCAAGTTTTGCATCAATTTCATGTGGCTGATGATCTGAGCAGATGGCATCAATAACGCCATTTGAAACCGCTTCACGTAATGCGTCACGATCTCTTTCTGAGCGTAGAGGTGGGATGGTATGGCATAGTGGATTATAATCACTGACATCCATTTCAGTTAAAAATAATTGATGTGCCGCAACATCAGCGGTGACAGGCAATCCATTTTCTTTTGCTTGAGCTAACATTTTCACCCCATCCGCTGTGGAAAGGCGACAAAAGTGTACGGGTGTATGTGTTTGTTCAACTAAGGTGAGTGTTTGTGCTATCGCCGCTGTTTCAGCAGCAACGGGAATAGGAGGTAATCCTAATCGTGTCGACAGTGCACCCTCATGCATGCCTCCTGAAGACATTAATGAATGCTCTATTGGATGAAGAAATAAAGGGAGTTCATAGGTTGCAGCATACTCCATTGCTTTTCTTAAAGTGGCTAAGTCTTTAATTGATTCATGGCCTTGACTTAGACCTACGCAACCAACATATTTCAGGCTTCCCATATGACTTAATTGCTCGCCGACTAACTTCTCTGTTAGCGCACCAATAACACTGACTTTTGCAAAACCTGCTTGTTTGGCCTTACTTTTAATTAACTTTACAGTTGCACCGCTATCAATTGGAGAAGCTTTTTCGGGCATGCAACAGATTGTGGTAATGCCTGCGCTAACGGCGCTGTAGGTTTCAAACGGAATTCTGGTTTTATTTTCTTGACCGGGCTCTCTTAAGTACGCACTTAAATCAACGATGCCCGGTAGTAGCCATAAACCTTTGGCATTAATGGTCTTTGATGGCTCAAAATCTGCAGGAATTGTCTTGCCTACGCCAAGTATTTTATTTCTTTTTATGGCTAAATCTGTAACTTCATCCATTTTAAATTGAGGGTCAATGATACGCGCATTTTTAATGAGAATAGTTTTTGAACTCATCTTCTTAACCCTCCCCTTTTACTTGTGATCCAAGTGCCATCGACATAACCGCCATACGTACAGCAACACCATTGGTAACTTGTTGCATGATAACTGACTGAGGCCCATCAGCCACACGTGAATCAATTTCTACACCTCGATTAACTGGGCCAGGGTGCATAACGATGGCATCTGGTTTAGCAAGTTTTAATCGTTCCTGCGTCAAGCCATATCTTGCATAGTATTCTCTCACTGATGGTAGTAGAGCAGCGTTCATTCTTTCGTGTTGTAAGCGCAGCATTATTACGACATCTACACCTTTAACTCCCTTTTCAATGTCGGTGAAAACATTAACACCCATTTGTTCTATGTTTGATGGCATTAAAGTTTTGGGGGAAATAACACGTATTTCACCGCAACATAAAGTGGTTAGTGCATGAATTTGTGAGCGGGCAACCCTAGAGTGTTTAATGTCACCCACAATCGCTACTTTCAGTGGTGCAAAGTTACCCTTGTGTTGGCGGATCGTGAGCATATCTAGCATTGCTTGAGTTGGATGAGCATGTTTTCCATCTCCCGCATTTATAACGCTGATGTGTGGTGCACAATAACGCGCTATAAAGTGTGCGGCACCACTACTCGAGTGTCTAACCACAAACATATCACAGCTCATGGCTTCAAGATTACGTATAGTATCGAGTAAGCTCTCACCTTTAGTTGCAGAGGAGTTACGGATGTCGAGATTTAGGAGGTCAGCTGAAAGTCTTTTTGCGGCGAGTTCGAATGTTGTTTTTGTTCGAGTTGAGTTTTCAAAGAATAGGTTCATTACTGTTTTACCCCTTAACAAAGGAGCTTGAACTTGTGCCTTTCCAGGAAGAGATACAAATTGCTCGGCACGATTGAGAATCTCCTCTAGTAATAGGGGGGGGAGACCCTCAATCGTGAGAAAATGTTTTAGCTGGCCGTCTGAATTGAGTTGAATAGAAGAAGGTACAGGGCCTGGAGTAAAATCAGTTCCTTTTTTAGCGTTTGTTGTGGAATCTATTGAAGAGTTAGTTTTACTCACGGTTTATAACACTTAACTCCATTTTATTTTCATCGTTTGTTAATTTAAAATAACTATCTGATTCTAGTTCTTTTTTAAATCCAACAACCTGTGCTTCTATTGGTAATTCGCGATTTCCTCTGTCAATTAAAACGACTAAAGTAATACTAGCAGGTCGTCCAAAATCAAATAACTCATTCATCGCAGCTCGAATAGTACGCCCTGTATATAGTACATCATCTACCAGAATGATATGTTTATTTTCTAAGGTAAATGGAAGCTTTGATGGTTTTATTTGTGGGTGTAGACCTATGCGACTGAAATCATCACGATAAAAACTGATATTTAGTTTTCCTAATGGCTCTTTAATTTTAAGTAGCTCATGCAGGTGTTGTGCTACCCAAACGCCAGCAGAATGAATACCAACCATGACAGCTTCATCGAGATCATTTTGAAATTTATTACGTAATTCTTGCGACATTTTGTCTAATAATTGATCAACATTATAGTCCGTTTCTACTTGTTCTTTTACAACTGTATTCATATTACAACCCGTTTTTTTGCATCCAGCTTTCTAGAATTATTGTTGCTGCAATCTTGTCCACTTCTTCTTTTGTGATTTTCTTCTTGCGCCCACTCTGGCGTAATTGTTTTAGCCGTTGTGCCGCCTCTAAAGATGTAAACTGTTCATTTTCTTGGTCTACTGGTAACTGATATCGACCATGCAGCTGATTACAAAACCGAATAACTCGTTTTGTTAGTGGGCTATCGGTTCCATCTAGTTCAGTTGGCATGCCCACTACAAGGTGTATTGGATTCCATTCTTTTATTAACTTGGAAATACCATCCCAGTCAGGCTGCTCATTCCTTCCGATTAAGGTACATTCGGGTGTTGCACTGCCTGTTAAAGTATTGCCAACAGCTACGCCAGTGCGTTTTAACCCAAAATCAAATGCTATAACAGTTCCCAACGTTAATCGTGTCCAGCAATGCCACTAATTGTATTTACATCAAAGCCTAAAGTATCTGCAGCACCTTTCCAGCGTTTCTCATAAGGCATGTCAAATATAATCTGTTTGTTTGGCGGGCAGTTTAACCATGAATTACTTTTGATTTCTTCTTCCATTTGCCCGGGCGCCCAACTTGCACATCCTAATGTAAGTAAGAAATTGTCGGGCCCATTGCCAGAGGCAATATCAAATAGAATATCTCGTGAAGCAGTTACGGCAAGGCCTTCATCTATATTCAATGTGTTTTCCCATTTCCTATCTGTATCATGAATAATAAATCCCTGTTCAACCTGAACAGGACCCCCTCTTAGTGCAGGTATCCCTTGAATTGAAGAATCCTTGCTAGGTATGTCTAATTGATTGAATAGTTCATCTATCGTGATCTGAGTAGGCTGATTTATAGTCAACCCAAAACAACCATCATCATTATGCTGGCATATTAATGTAACAGAATGAGAAAAGTAGGGGTCACCCATGCTTGGCATAGCAATCAGTAATTGGCTTTGCAAAAAATGACTTGGATTATTATCTGTATCTTGTCGTGACATAGTTACCTTAAGTGATATCAAATATTAATTTGATGAGAATACACCTTCTTCACCATCAGACTTATGAAAAACAATCGTTCTTGTAATGTTTAACCTATCATATTTCTTGCGAATTTTCTTAGGCAATGGCTCATAGGGGGCAGCAAGTTTAACTATTTTTAGAGCAGCATCATCAAGAACTTTAGAGCCTGAAGATACTGCAATTTGAATTTCTACAACTCTTCCTGCGCGATCTAAAGTGGTGTTGAGAATTAGTGTTCCACTTAAACTTAAATCAAGTGCTTTTTGTGGGAAATTAATATTTCCAATGCGTTCTAACTTTTTTGACCACTTATAGATGTATTCAGCTTCGACAGTTCCTCTCGCACTGAGTGAATCGATGAAATGAATTCTAGGTCGTCTTGCAAATAATTCTTCTTGCTTGCTTGTCTCAGCCATCAGTTGCGCAATGGCTTCTGCTTTTTCGTTGTTGTCAACAACCGTATTAATAAGTTCTTTTTGAGGTAATTCTTCAGGAAGTTTGTTTACAAGTTTATCAGTTTTCCCTTTTGTTGTGAGTATTTGAGGTTCAGGCTTTGGCGTGATTTCCGCAATAGTCTTTTCTGCATCTACTAGGTCTTCACCCATACTTAATTTTTGTTGATTTGAGGCAAACTTGCTTGTAATTCTATTTTTCTTGTCCCCGCTGCCACTCCCTAGTTGATTGGCATTGGCAATAAAGTCTGCTTTATCTGGAGCCTCTGAGTTTTGAGGTGTAACCATTGTCACATCAAAAGTAGGAGACTGTGGTTTTTCAGGAATATTTGGAGGTCTAAATCCAAGTGAATATAGCCCAACATGTATCAAAAATGAAACAGGGACTGTGTAATAAAGTACGGATTTTCCAAACTGTTTTACTATAGAAGACATAATTTTTTATTGTATTTATTATTTATATGATTTTAACGAACCCCTTCGTCCATGCAATTGTAACATAGATAGATGTTTTTGGCGATAGGTAATAGTTCCTTCAGTAGACGCCTGAATATCACTCTTGAAATGGTGAATCCTGATCTGTGAAAATCACAATTTTATCACGATTCAGTTGAGTTATTTCATGTCCTATAGACTGAGGGATTAGAGCGCGCTTTCCCCCTAAGAAGGTTATTGCTATCTTCCCGTCCGCTAAATCTTGTTGCTGTTGAAGATTAACAAATAGATATTTAATTGTTTTTCCCACCACAAAGTTGTATCGAATCTCAGCAGTTTCATCATTCAATAGGTTGTCAGTTATTAGCTTATTAATTTTAGCATTAGTCAGCTTTTTTAATCTGACCGCTTCTTTCTTTTTGTGATCTGCTTTTTGCTTCTCTTTTCTATTTTCATTGTCTCGTTGTTGGTAAAACTTCTCGAGGTCGGAAGGTCTATTTTTATTTATTACTTTCTTTTTCTTCTTAATAAACTTAGGTTTCTCAGCAGCTTTTTTTACTTGATCTTTAGTAACTAGTCCTGCTTTTAATAGTTGATCACTTAGTGAAGTCATATTATCTGTGTCTTAATGTATTTAGGATGTATTCAAATAAAAGATTATTAAATTTTACCTGTAAACACACACTCGTTATAATGTTAAAAATATATGAAGAGATCTTTACACGAATTATGACTCGTGCAGAGGTCTCATGAAGAATAATAGTTTCTCATAACAATAACAATTGGGATTTATTGGGGTCGCTAAACGCACAACAAATGGAAAAGCATGTAACGGTAAAAAGTGAGCGTGAAGAATACCGCCTGTTTCGTTCGCGCGCAATCGTGGCAGCGGTGTTGGTGTTTATTGCATTGACCTTAGTATTTGTTCGTTTGGTCTATCTACAAATTAAAAATCACCAGCACTATACTGCTCTCTCTAAAGAAAACTATCAAAAAAAGATTCCTATTCCACCAGCAAGAGGCTTGATTTATGATCGTCATGGTGTGTTGCTTGCGGGTAATCATATCGAATATGTACTAGAAGCCAAACAAGACGAAGTCGAAGATATGAAAGGAACTTTGAATCGATTAATGCAACTACTACCTATTACCACTCAAGATGTTAGTAAGTTCAAACAAAAGCTTCGCGTTAATTCTCGCTTTCAATCTGTGGTATTAAAGAAAAATCTTTCTGAAAGAGAAATAGCGATGTTTTCTGCAAATCGTTCACGCTTTAGTGGTTTTAAAGTGAGTGTTAGGGTGCAGCGAAATTATCCACTGGGATCGGTAGCAAGTCATTTACTTGGTTATGTCGGTCGCTTAGACAAGAAGGATTTAAAAAAGTTAAAAGAAAAAGGCCGAGATGCTGAATATAGTGGAACAACACATATCGGTAAAACTGGCATTGAAAACTACTATGAATCACGACTGCATGGAAAAGCTGGTTATGAGGTCATTGAAGTAGATGCTCATGGAAAACCTCAGCTAAAGCTAGACGAAAAAACACCTATAGCAGGAGAGGATCTTTTCTTAAGTATTGATTTAGAATTACAAATAAAAGCAGAAGAATTATTAAGTGAGCACAACGGTGCTGTTGTTGCTATAGATCCACGAAATGGTGAAATATTGGCGATGGCTAGTATGCCGGCATTTGACCCTAATTTATTTGTAAATGGAATTTCTTATGCAAATTATAATGCACTTCGTGATAACCCCGATAGGCCGTTGTATAACAGGGCGATTCAAGGTTCATACCCTCCAGGTTCAACAATTAAACCAATGGCAGCTCTTTCAGGCTTAGATGCAGGAGTAGTTACTTCAGCAAGATCAATTTTTGCAAAAGGCTTTTTTCAAATTCCGGGAAACCGGCATAAATTTAGATGCTGGAAAAAGGCAGGTCATGGGCACATAAGTTTAAATAGAGCAATTTATCAATCTTGTGATGTCTATTTCTATGATCTTGCATTTCGTATGGGTATCAAAAGGTACTCTAAAGCGATGAACAGGTTTGGTTTTGGTGAAAAAACGGGTATAGATTTGCCACACGAACGCACTGCTTTGATGCCTACAGCCGAATGGAAGAGAAAGAAATATGATAAGTTTTGGTATCCTGGCGATACTGTAAACACGGGTATTGGGCAAGGATTTTTCACAGCAACGCCTTTGCAGTTGGCAAATGCTACAGCAATCCTTGCAAATCACGGACGTAAGATTAAGCCACATATATTAAGAGCCACGCGTATCTCTCGTAATCTTCCTGAAAAGTTGGTGACCCCAGAGAAGCTACCTTCAATAGGTGTAACAAAATTACGCTATTGGGATGATGTTATTCGTGGAATGGTCAATGTTGTACATGGGGCACATGGAACCGCTCGAAAATCAGGTGCGGGGGCACAATATAGATTTGCAGGGAAAACTGGTACAGCGCAGGTTTTTGGAATTGCTCAAAATAAAACATATGATGTTACAAAATTAAAAAAGAAACTTCATGATCATTCTCTTTTTGTCGCTTTTGCACCTGTAAAGAATCCTAGAATAGCAATTTCTGTTATTGCAGAAAATGCAGGGGGAGGAAGTAAAGTAGCAGCACCTTTAGCGCGAAAGTTATTGGACACTTATCTTTTGTCAAAAGAAAAAAAGCAAGAAATTAAGGATAAGGAAAACCCAGATCATAAGAAGCTTTCCCCTTCATTAATCAATATCAACAGGATTAATACTCAAAAAATACCTAAGAAAAGGCAGGGGAATTAGTATGGCTTTAAAACCTGGTACTAGTTTTAGTGGGCTATTGTTAAGATGGTTTGTCTCAATAGATTTAGTCTTGTTTGTAGCACTGACGTTGCTTATTGCTCTTGGTAGCATATTGTTATTTAGTGCCACGGGTGAAAATATGAGAATGATGAATAATCATACTATTCATCTAGTGCTGGCTACTGTCGTAATGATAATTGCAATGCAATTGTCGAGTGATTTACTGCAGCGTTGGGCGCTTTGGATTTATGTATTAGGTGTACTTGTTCTTGTTTTAGTATTAGTCCAGGGTTCAATAGGTAAGGGTGCTCAACGTTGGATAGAATTTGGTGGATTACGTTTCCAGCCCTCAGAAGTAATGAAGCTAGCTGTACCTATGATGGTGGCAAGCTATTTGTCCAAGAAAAATTTACCGCCTGGTTTTAAAGATATATTTGTTGCCAGTATTTTGGTTGTAGTTCCTATGCTTTTAATCGTCAAGCAACCTGATTTAGGTACTGCTCTTTTAGTGGGGAGTGCTGG
>CAZWEA010000025.1:15255-28504 GCA_964632635.1 uncultured Cocleimonas sp.
ACGCTATTTAACCCCGATGCAGACCGCCTTGGTTCTGGCTATCATATTATCCAATCAACCATTGCAATTGGTTCTGGCGGATTTTATGGAAAAGGCTGGTTGAATGGTGATCAATCTCGGCTAGACTTTTTGCCAGAGCGACATACTGATTTTATTTTTGCTGTTTTTGGGGAGGAGTTTGGCCTCCTTGGTAATATTATTCTTTTCACGCTTTATTTGTTCATTATTTGGCGTGGTTTGTACTTAGCGCTTAAGGGGCATGACACTTTTGCGCGTTTATTAGGTGGCAGTTTGAGTCTTACCTTCTTCATTTATTTAATTGTAAATACAGGAATGGTGAGTGGGATTTTACCTGTGGTAGGCGTACCTCTTCCTCTTATTAGCTATGGTGGAACATCGTTAGTGACTCTGATGGCAGCGTTCGGTTTATTAATGGGTCTGAGACGACGTAAAAAAGGTTATGATGAATAAAATTAAACACATTGTCTGTCTAATATTGTTTTTAAGTTTTAGTTCTATTTATGCAGTTACTGAGAATAGAAACTACCTGCATTATCCAGCTATGCAACAGCTAATTCAGCGAATGGTTGCAAAAGGATTTGATCAGGATTACTTGGTTCAGCTTTTTTCTAAAGTTGAACGAGATGACAATATACTTGCAAAAGTACGTTCACCTGCTGAGGCAAAACCTTGGTTTAAGTATCGTCCTATATTTATCACGGAAGATCGTATTCGTTCAGGAGTTGATTTTTGGACAAGGCATGAGAAAACCATTCAACGCGCAAGTAAAGAGTTTGGTGTTGACCCAGAATATATCGTAGCCATTATTGGCGTTGAAACTTTCTATGGACGCCACACGGGTAAATATAAAGTATTGCGAAGTCTAACAACCTTAGCAATGGATTACCCTGCAAGGTCTAAGTTTTACACCAGTGAATTAGAAAAGTACCTAACATTAATAAAAGACGAAGGAATTAAAGACCCAACTATCCTAAATGGATCCTACGCAGGTGCGATGGGTCTTGGGCAGTTTATATCAAGCAGTTATATTAATTTTGGAGTCGATTATAACCAAGATGGGCATACTGATTTATGGCATCCAGATGATGCCATTGGCAGTGTGGCAAACTATTTTTCTAGGCACGGCTGGAGTAGAGGAGGTGATGTTACTACTCCTGCTCGAATTTTAAGCAGTTTTTATGGTAAGATTGCACAGACAAGGGCAATCAAGCCAACACACTCATTACCACAGTTAGCACAATATGGCGTAGAACCACTAGGAAAGTTTAGTTCTAGTAGAGTATCATTATTAAAATTACAAGGTGCGCAGGGTGAAGAGTTTTGGATAACAGGTGATAATTTTTATGTTATTACCCGTTATAACCACAGTCCAAAATATGCTATGGCGATATTCCAATTGGCTTGGGATATTAAACGTAGAAAGTTAGCACAACATTAAAACATTATCTAAAAAGGGGACGATAATGAAAAACCGTAAAAAACTAATTATTAAAAATACTTTATTCTTGATGATTTTATCGAGCTTAGTCGGGTGTAGCTCTTTTGGGAAGTCTAATGAATCGAGGCAGGTTGATAATAAATTGATAATTCCTCCTACTTTGAAAGTACCTGAAAATCTATCTAAAGGTGCGAATACAAGAAAGGTTGTTAGAGCAAAGTCATATAATAGACAAGGTCAAGCTCGTGGTACAAAAGCAGTTGCTCGCTCAAATAAAAACTATTACATTATTGTTGGTACCTATCCTGATCATGGAGAAGCTCTTGATACTTTTGTTCGTTTATCTTCAATAGGTTTGGAAGGCGCAACTATGGAGTCTCGTAAAACAAAGAGCGGAAGAAATTTGCATATGGTACGTTTAGGTCCATTTAATAACCAAGAAGATATTGATAAAGCAAAAGATAGCTTAACTAGTGATGGTCTTTCTCAGTTTAAAGTAGTGGTTAATTAGTACACCACTTATCTAGTTTGTCGTAAGAAGTGTTAATAAATGCTTAACAACAAGCTCTAAAGGTTGATGTACTAGCTTACTCTGATAGAATTGGCATTTTTGTGTTTGTCTGATTACACTGTTGCGTATCATTATGAAAGTTAATATAAAAAATATAGTCACATTTCTGGTGCTTCAGCTTTCCATTGCGCTCTTTCCTATTATGTCTTGGGCCGCTGATGGATTACCATCTGCACCAAAATTAAAAGCTAAAAGTTATCTTTTAGTAGATTTTCACAGTGGTGTGGAGCTTGCAGAAAAGAATGCTGACTCTCGTATAGAGCCGGCAAGTATTACTAAGCTAATGACTGCTTATGTCATCTACAAAGAGCTTGCTAAAGGGAATATTACGTTAGAAGATAAAGTGCTTATCAGTAATAAAGCTTGGAAGATGGAAGGCTCAAGAATGTTTGTTGAGGCAGGTAAAAAAGTCCCTCTAAATCGTATGTTACATGGTCTTATCATTCAATCAGGTAATGATGCTGCAGTCGCTTTAGCCGAACATATCTCAGGAAGTGAGGCATCATTTGTTGCTAAAATGAATGCTGAAAGTAAAAAAATGGGTCTGAATTCGACATCTTATATGAACGCAACAGGCTGGCCCGCTGAAAATCATTATACCAGTGCTAGAGATATCGTTACATTAACCCGCGCAATTATTAATGAATTTCCAGAAAAGTATAAGTTACATTCTATTAAGGAATATAGTTACAACGGCATAAAGCAATATAACCGTAATAAACTCCTATGGAGAGACAAGACGGTTGACGGTGTAAAAACAGGGCACACTGAATCTGCAGGGTATTGTTTAGTCGCTTCTGCACAACGCAATGATATGCGACTAATTTCAGTAGTTCTGGGTGCAGAGAATGAAAAAGCTCGTGCAGATTATAGCCAGGAATTACTTGAGTTTGGCTTTCGTTTATTTGAAACACATAAACTCTATGATAGTGGTTCAGTATTGGCTGATGCACGTATCTGGAAAGGTACCAAAAATACAGTTCCAGCAGGAATTATGGAAGACTTCTATGTTACTGTTCAAAAAGGTCACTACAAGCAGCTCAAGGGTTTAATGAAGCTTGATGGTTCGCTTGATGCTCCTGTAAAACGTGGTGATGTTATCGGTACTGCAGTTATAAAAGATGGGGATATGATAGTTCATCAGGTTCCATTATTAGCACTCGATACTGTGGATTCTGGGGGCTTTTGGTCTAAAGTAACTGATAGTGTTAAGAAGTTATTTAACTAATGTCTAGTTCCTGTGAAGAAGAGTCATTAATAGAGTTTCCTTGTGAATTTCCCGTAAAAGTCATGGGAAAAGACACGCCTGAGTTTCACCAATTAATTGAGAAAACGGCTAAAAAGCATGACCCAGATTTCAATAGAAATGAAACAAAGCAAAATATAAGTAAAACAGGCAAGTACATTAGCTTTACGTTGAATATCCATGCAAAAGATAAACCTCAACTTGATGCGCTCTATCAAGACTTTACAGATAATGAGTTGGTTCTTTGGGCGCTTTAGAAATTTCTGTCAAAAATTTAGGTCTTTCTGACTATCAGCTAACTTGGCAGGCAATGCAAGACTTCACCCAATCACGCACTGAAAGTAGCAAAGACGAGCTATGGATAGTTGAACATCCATCTGTCTATACGCTGGGTAGAAATGGCAAAGAAGAACATATTCTTAGTGAGACTAAAATTCCAATCGTTAAAGTCGATCGCGGTGGGCAAGTCACCTATCACGGTCCTGGGCAATTGGTTATTTATTTGTTAATTGATTTACCACGTCGGCAGTTAGGCATTCGACAATTAGTAACGCTCATTGAAGAGTCTATCATTCACCTCTTGGCTGAATACAATATCAAAGCAAAAAGCAATAAAGACGCACCGGGTGTGTATATTCAAGGCAGAAAAATTGCTGCGCTTGGGTTGCGAGTTTCTAAAGGAAAAACAACGCACGGATTAAGTCTCAATGTTGATATGGATATGAAGCCATATAACAATATTAATCCATGTGGGTATGAGAATATGGAAGTTATTCAGTGTATTGATTTAGGGGTTAAGGATGACTTACAAACCATTGCTGAAAAGCTCACAGCACAGTTAACTAATGCTTTAACAGCAGTATGAAATAGTTATATGGCACCCCCCCCTTTTTTGCAACATTAGCTACTACCTCTACGAACTAATGGTTACATCATCTGGAAGGTATCTTGATATTAATAAGGTATCACCAACAATATTATCAATAGGGATTCTTACTTGGTAGCCACTACCTGGTGCGACATCTAATGGTTTGCCATCAAGTGTTTCCATATACTCAAGTACCACATCACGGTTATTTCCATCAGGCATAATTAATTCAAGCCTATCTCCAACTTCGAAATGATTTTTAACATCAACCTCTACAAACCCCTTCTCATGATCGACGTTAAAGGCTTCGCCAACAAACTGAGATCTATTTTGTTGGGAAGCATTTATCATGTAACTTTGATATTCGTGAGTATGGTGGCGTTTATAAAAACCATCTGTATAGCCCCGATTAGCTAGATTTTCTAGACGACCTAACAAGGCTTCATCAAAGCCTTTTCCAGAAACTGCATCCTCTATCGCTTGCCGATATATCTGCGTAGTCCTTGCTGTATAGTAGTGTGATTTCGTTCGCCCCTCTATTTTTAAGCAATCAATACCAATTTCGCAAAGCCTTTCGACATGCTCAACAGCACGTAAATCCTTTGAGTTCATGATGTAGGTGCCATGCTCATCTTCCATTACAGGCAGGAGTTCATTGGGTCGTCCTTGTTCCTCAAGGAAATAAACATTATCTGCCAACGGGTGGCGCTGTTGATCACCACAGCCTGAATTATTTAATACATCTGAGGATAGAATGGTTTCTTTATCAGGGGTAAAAATTCCCTCTTCAGTTTCAACGGCTTCGGAAGTTTTATATTTCCAGCGACATGAATTCGTACAGGTTCCCTGATTAGGGTCTCGATGATTAAAATAACCAGATAATAGACAACGACCAGAATAAGCAATACAAAGTGCTCCATGGACAAAAACTTCCAATTCCATATCAGGGCATTGTTGTCGAATTTCTTCTATTTCATCGAGTGATAATTCTCGTGAAAGAATAATGCGCTCAATGCCAATACTTTGCCAAAATTTGACAGTTGCATAGTTGACGGTATTCGCCTGAACGGATAAATGAATCGGCATATCCGGCCACGCTTCTCGTGCCATCATAATCAACCCTGGATCTGCCATAATAAAGGCATCAGGTTTCATTGCCGCTACAGGCTCCATATCATGAATAAATGTTTTAATTTTACTATTATGCGGAGAGGAGTTAACGGTTAAGAAAAACTTCTTACCAAGCGAATGTGTTTCTTTGATCCCTTGTTCTAACTTTTCATTAAGAAACTCATTGTTTCGAACCCTTAAACTATAACGAGGTTGCCCCGCATAAATGGCATCTGCACCAAATGCAAAGGCATGGCGCATACTTTTTAGTGTGCCTGCAGGAGCAAGTAATTCAGGTTTCTTCATGTTGTCGCATAATCAGGTTCATTGCCTTCTTTCCATTTAATATTACAACCTAATGAGGCAAGTTGTATTTCTGGCGCTGGCGCTCCCGCCAATAATTTATCAGCCGCATTTTTCATGTCTTCACCAGTAACAGGGATATCAGATTTAGGTCGGGCTTTATCAAACTGCCCACGATAATAAAGCCTGTGATCAGCATCAAACATAAAGAAATCAGGAGTACAAGCTGCCTGATATTGCTTTGCTACTTGCTGGCTCTCATCAAATAAATATGGAAAGGTGTAACCATAAGTATTCACATCTTTAATCATCTTTTCAGGGCTGTCATCAGGATAGTTTTCAACATCATTAGCATTTATCGCAACAACTTTTAAACCCTTGGCTTGGTATTCTCTGGCAAATTGAGTGAAGGCTTCCTTTATTAAAATAACATAGGGGCAATGGTTGCTAATGAATGCAAGCAGTAATGGTTGACCTGAAAAGTCTGTTAAAGAAACTTGTTGTTCAGTGACAGGGTCGATCAGTGAAAAATCTGGTGCAGAAGTGCCCAGTTCAAGCATTGTTGATGGGGTGCGAGCCATAGTCTTTCTCAATAGTTTTTTAAAACAGTATTGTATACCAGTGTTAAAAAATTCTAATGTTTTTTTAATGGGTCTCAGTTTAGTTGATTAGAGTTTTTAGTATCGTGCTTGATCAGATGTTCCCCAATGTTGGCTTAAATACACAAAAAAATAGCCTAAGAACCAAGAGGAACTTAGGCTGAGTTAAGGACTTCAGAATCAATCAGTGCTTAGTCTGACTTGATCCTTCACCCTTATGGAAGGAGATATTATTATTATCGGGGAGTTCAAATTAACATTGCTTAAATTTATATACGGTTCAACCTTTCAACTAGATTCAATTTATAGCAATAAAAAAGCCCTCCAAAAAGGAAGGCTTTTTATTATTTCTAATGTAGATTGTAGCGGTTAACGTGCTAGTAAGCGCCTAACTTTGTCATCACTAAGTGTTGCTAGCAATAAAGCATCATTATTTTGTGGCTTTGCTTTACGCTGAGTCGGTTGTGCTTTATTACTGACAGCACCCAATAAACTGGCAGCAGCACGTAGTTGGCTAGTACTCATAGTATTATTAGCGCGTCTTGACCTCTTAGTAGAAGCATAGACAGGTTGAGAACGATTCTTCGCATGAGCTGGCGTATATCTATAATGTCCTGTAATTGGGAAACGGAATAACACATCTTCAATCTGTGGTCCCTGAGCAATATTATGAACAATCATAAAACGACGAGGATCAGCTTTTGAACGTCTATTAACGACCACACCAATATGAGGCAGATTAGGTCCAACCATCCACGTTACAAGATCACCAGGTTTATAATCAGAAGGGTTACGGGTTACGGGTAATCCTGCGCCCTTTCTAGCAAAAAAGTTACGTAAATTATAAACACGTCGATGATCAATATTTGTATCAGGACGCTTCAAGCCCCACTTGCTTAGGTTAGGGTAGCTATTAAATGCCTGCCTCATATCTTGATGAACTTCAGATTGTAAATCTATACCCAATTTTCTATAAGAGCGAATCACAACATCCGTACAAACCCCAATATTTGCAGGTACATCTCCCCAAGGGTAAGCAATTTTTACATAAGAGCCATCATATCTGACACGAGAGCGTAATCTCCCTAAGGCAGCATTTGACAGCTTTCCAGCGAAAGAGTTGGTTTGTTTAGGGTAATGCCTTCTAACAGGGCTTTGATGTCTGCGTACTGTCTTACGAATACGAGGAGAACGTTTTTCATACACAACAGGAACAATATCAGCTTTTTTTACTGAAACATGTTGTTTGACTGCTGATTTTTTAACATAAAGACTTTTAGCAACTTTTGGCTTATTCGCCGAACATCCTGCCAATCCAATAAAAATTGATACTGCAAATGACGTTAAGATAGATTTTTTTAACACAAGCATTCCCCTTTATTATTCTTTTTAATCAAGAATAGTGTTTTTTGGCTGAGCCCAAGCTGAATAAATGAACATATCGCCATACTTTAGACAAATGGTGGTGATAAATCAAATTATCTGATAAATCATCTATTTTGAAGGTCTTTCTCTTGTGAAATCTTAAAAAGTACAACTCTTAGTCTTTTATTTGTAACTATGTAATAATTCAGGCTCTAAATAAAAAAACACTTAAAATATTATGCGAATCTCGTGGTTTGTACTCGTTCTAGTAGGTTTATTTGCTCTTGAGCTAATAGGACCTGTGCGTGAATTTGTTATCCTCCCTTTTACTGGCTTAATCGCACAGATCAGTGCTGCGATAACCCAGCTTTTTGATAGCTCAGTACAATCACAAGGTATTATATTACGCAATATCAATACTGGCGTAGCCGTCTCTATTCAACCCGGTTGTAATGGCGTGGAGGCAATGATTTGCCTAACTGCAGCCATTATTGCCTTTCCAGCATCTTGGAAGAGTAAAATAGTTGGCCTTTTCTTTGGTTTCTTGGCAATTCAAATATTAAATATTGTTAGAATAATTAGCTTATTTTATCTTTTACAGTGGAATAAAGAATGGTTTGAATGGGCGCATCTGTATCTTTGGCAAGCCTTAATCATTCTCGATGCACTCATTGTATTTATCATCTGGGTGCGAATGCTTCCAGAGCCTGAAGATAATACTGAAGCTCAAACAACATAATCGATTTAAAAAATAGAAATGGATAAAACAACAGAATTAATATCAACCAAGGGATTCCTTCTAAAAATCCTAATGTGGTTACCCATCTGTTTTGTTGCGTGGTATTTCATTACGCCAGCAATCGTATATCTCCTCTCCTTCCTAGGTAAAGGAATCCTAGTCAATATTAGTAACGGAGCTGTAATTGACGTAGAGCAACAAAAAAACCTACTGCATATAGTCACAAGATTCCCAGCAGCGGAAACCAATGAGGTTAATAAAGGACAGCTTGTTTTCATAATAAATGCCATGAAATATGGTTATGGAATTGCACTCTTCGTTGCCATGCTTCTAGCTACACCCGATAAATGGAGCAATAAATTTCAGAACATGTATATCGGTATATTGATATTACTCGTTGTTCAAGTATGGGGAATTACATTTGATTCAATGCAAACCTTAGTGTTCGGACTAGGCAGAGAAGTCGGAGAAACCATCGGCACCACAGAATTTACAAGAGAGCTAATAGCATTAGGCTATCAACTAGGTTACTTGATTCTACCTGCGATTACACCAATCATTTTATGGTTTAGTATGTATCAAGATCAGCTCGCCAAGCTAGCACCTAAGTTTGCAACTATTAATAAAAAACATACTTGAGTTCTATATGGCACCCCCTGTTTTTGCAAGATTGATGTACTTAATCAGCTCAAAGCCGACTTAAAATGTATGCACTTGCAATAAATCCAAAGCTCCCTGTTACCATAACCGAAGAACCAATTCCTCCGGCACACGACAAGTCTGTAGTCTTACTTTCTTTTGCTTTAGAACGCTGTAAATGTTCTGTTGAATAGACACAAGGAATGGAAAAACGTCTTTTTAGATTAGAGGAGAAACCATATTTATGACGTAATATTTTTCTAGTCCTTGATAATAAAGGGTCATGTTTTGTATTGCTTAGATCAGCTGTTTTAATTAGTGTTGGGTCAACTTGTCCGCCCGCTCCACCAAGTGTTAATATTTTTATTTTATTACGCTTGCACCAAGCTATTAATCCTGCTTTTATTTTTGAGTTATCAATACAATCGACTACAAATTGAGTATCTGAGGGAATTAATTCGTCAAGGTTATCAAGGCTGATAAAATCATCAATTAATATGATTTCGCAATCAAAGTTGATTTGCTTAATTCGCTCCGCCATTACATCAATTTTATTGTGCCCAATGGTGTTGCTAAGTGCAGGAAGTTGCCGATTGATATTTGATTCTGCGACTATATCTAAGTCAATTAAAGTCAGTTTTCCAATGGCATTTCTGGCTAAGGCTTCTGCCACCCAAGAGCCAACGCCACCAATACCAATGACGACGATATGTGCCTCTGTAAATCGTTGTAAACTTTCTTTACCGTATAAACGCTCTACTCCGCCAAAACGCCGTGCAGAATCTTGTTTACTCATCGACCGTTAACATACTCATTGTTTGGCCAGCAAGGTGCAGAAATATTTTCACCAAGGTTTGCCTTGCTCAAACGTTCACGAGCTTCAAGTAAGCGCCCAATAAGACCAGCCTCTCGCTTTAAATACTCTTCATTATCTTCAACACGGTCTACGACAATTCCTAATAATTCCGTAATAGCATTGCCGACTGAGTTTTGTGAAATGGTAACAATCAAGCGTCCTTTATCATCACGATATAGAATCTGTTTGTAGGCTGGTCGCCAGCGGATTTCATTAGCAAATTGTGGGTCTTGAATGACTTGTTCACGTAAATCTCTTGCGACTCTAATAAAGCGACTATTGCCTAATAGAACGTCTGCGATTTGAGTAGGGAAGTTCGCATTGATAGGAATACGTTCTTCACCTGTTGCCACCAGAGAAAAGAAGGTTTGATAAAAGTCTAAGAAACCACGTAATACCTGTTCAAATTCATACCAGAAATATTGATCATTAAGCTTCTCTGCTCCCCCTTTTAATTCCCAGCTTGGTAAGCCTTGCGGGTAACCAGTCAACTTAAGCGCACAGTCTTCAGATGGAAGAAAAGATAATAGCTGTAAATCCAACACCTCTAAAAATTCATGATAAGCATCACTTAGATGGCGTAAAAATAATGTGTTATGACCACTATCCGTTAAGTTAGGATTGCTAGAATCAGCCGCTTTAGCTGCTTTTAAATCAGCCATAGGAAATACCATAAAATGATTATGTATCATTCGAATACTGGGCACACCGGGCTTGTTTAAGGGCCAGGTTGAATCTAGACTGGCTTCGCCGCAGAGGATAAGATGTTTGCCAGGATCAGGATATTTCTCCAGCATATATTCCATCAAGACAGTCGTCATTTTCGCCCAGACCTTCTTTTGCTGACGACTCATTTGATCGCGGCGAACTGGCCGCCCTAGTGGATCAAGAATTCTGCGCGAGGTATCTAAAATAATAGAAGTATCAAATTCAGTGCTATGCCCAATTAATTTCCGATACATTAAAAGGTCTTCAGGTGTTCTAAATAGACCATTTTCTTCAGCGAGATTTTTTAAATTAGCAGCGCTGTTAAAAAACTCAACACGAGACATTCCCTCTGGAACAGTTAAAGACATGGAAGGGCGTGGCGTAACAAGTTCGCGTGGTTGTAATTTAATCATTTGATATAATGTCTCCTGAGTTAATCGGCTAACTGAAATATAGTCACAGAACGTATGTATTCATAACTATTAAGCTTTTGTTTCAATATGGCTATTTTTTCTTGATGATGGATGCCTTTGAAGAATATTTCTACTTCAATTTTACCATTAACATAATGTAAAACAATATTTCTAATATTTTCGTCAAGGGCTTGTGATTGCAAAAGTGGAAAAATATCTTTGATGACTTCATTACGACTGGGTAAACCATTGGATGGCGTCGAAGTCTCATCATCTTCAGGATCAATATGAACAGTGATGTCAGATACTTCAGGAAATTTATTGCGTAGTTTTTGCATCACAAATTCAGCAATATAATGCCCTTCAGAAACACTGATGTAGGAATTCACCTGTACATGTACATCCGCTAAAACAAGGTTTCCCATTTTTCGAGTGCGTAACATGTGAATCTGTTCAACCCCTTCAAGCGAGCCTATAAGTTGAGTGATTTTTTCAACTTTCTCTGGCTCTAATGCGGTATCGACTAACTCCATGGTGCTATCGAAAATCAAGCGCACGCCCATATAGAAAATCATCATTGCAACTAAAATAGCGGCAGCAGAATCAAGCCAAGGAATTTTCAGAAAGACGCTACCTGCAACACCAACTGCAACGATAAGAGATGAAATAGCATCAGAGCGGTGGTGCCAAGCATTGGCTAGTAGCAGTTTTGAATTGAGCCTTTTTCCTACCCGAATAGTATACTGGTAAAGACCTTCCTTACTTACAATTGCTAGAGCAACAAAGAATAAAGCAAAGGGTTCGGGTTGAATTAGGTTTTCATGGTTGATCAAGCGAAGTGTGCTATTAAAAGCTATGCCAATAGCCACTCCAGCAAGCGCTAAACCCAGTACTACTGTGCCAACTGTTTCAAAGCGCCCATGTCCATAGGGGTGATCTTCATCAGCATCTTTACTTGCCATCTTTGCCGCAATCAAAACCACGAAGTCGCTGGCAAGGTCAGAAAGTGTGTGAATGCCATCAGCTAGCAGTGCTTGGGAATGGCTCAATAAGCCACCTGTAATTTGTGCCACCGATAAAAAAACGTTTACGATAATCCCAACAACAGTGACATTACGGGTTTCTTCATAACGCGTTTTAGATGTTATGTTGCCACTAGTCATTCTCTAAACAGATTTCGATGGTAATATGGTACTCGTAATCTTTCTCTTCAGTTTCTATATGCTTATGTCCATGTACTCTTGCCCAAGCAGGAATATCATAGACTGCACCAGGGTCAGTACAAATAGCTTTAATTGTTTCACCCGAGGCACTTTCACCTAGCTCTTCTATTAATTGTTGGACACGAATAACGGGAAGCGGGCAAAGTAGGCGACGAGCATCTAAGGTATGCGTTACAGAGTCAGACATTCTTTACTATTCGTCTGGTGTCTTGGCAATAATCGTGAGTGCATGTAAAGCACCTGATGTTATCGCTTCATTAACGGTGGCATAAACTGCCTGCTGGCGTTTTAAAGTGTTCAAGTCTGCAAAGCTTTCGCTGATAACCGTTGCTTGGTATTTATAACCATCACCTTCGACGTTAACCGTTGCATTAGGTAAGCCATCTTGAATGAGCTTGGCTACTTCTTCATTGCTAATACTCATGTAAACCTCACTAAATAATATTTGCCACAGTATAGCTAAAATAATAAATCTTGGTAGCGACTTTGCTTGAATGTTTTTTTAAGACTTGTTTCAAAGAATAGGCCCAATCAATTCAATTAAATTACCATCAGGGTCTTTGACCATAATTAAATAGCTACTATCTGGATCTTTCCCAGTCTGTACGGGACCTTTTGCCAGTGGCTTTACGCCTGTTGTGGCGAGTCGTTCTAAAGTCTTGGTCATGTCTGTTACATAAATTGTGATGTAACTAAAACCTAGTTGAGTGTGGATAAATGCATTGTTACTTTTCTTTGAGTCAACATTGGGTACTTGCATAATTTTAAGCAGTGTGGTGTTTTCACCTTTGCTTGTACCAAACGCACGTACATTAAGCGCCTGACCATCTGTGAGACCTGCCTGAGTGCAAAATTCAGCATCAACACTAAAACGGTTTAACTCGTACATGCCCAAGGTGTTTTTATAAAACTTTGTGGACGCTTCAATATCACTGACGACCAGACCAATATCTATTTTTGATTTTGAAAAATCTGATGGACTATCGAATAAACGTAGAGCCGCAAAAGTGCTGATCGAAGCAATTAAAAGGAGAGTAAATAAAACAGTAAAGTTCTTTTTCATAGAAGACTTCAGAGAAGAAATAATCATTCTAGCTAACAAACTGTAAAGAGACTATTTTTAATTAGATCAGACCGCAGCATAACTCAG
>CAZWEA010000026.1:0-28305 GCA_964632635.1 uncultured Cocleimonas sp.
CTTATTGAATTTGTCCAAGTCACCAATGGTACCGCAGGTTGGCCCTTGAATGTATTTATTACTCCAGAAGGCTACCCGTTAGTGGGTGCAACTTACTTACCGCGTGAACATTTTTCCAGCGTCTTAAAAGAACTATCAAACAAATGGAAAAATGAGCAAGTGTCTTTATCTAAGCAAGCAAAAGATATGAGCAAAACACTGGTCGGCATGTTAGAAAAGCAAGAACGTAAAGTAACTGACACGAATATTAAAGCACTCTCTGATAAGTTTGTCCGTACCGCATTAAAATATGCAGATACTTTACAGGGTGGTTTTGGGCAGCAACGGAAATTTCCCCAAATCCCCCAGCTTTGGGCTTTATTAAAATTAAACCGTAATGATAAAAATACGCAAGCAGATACTTTCATTAAACTTACACTCCAACAGATGTCTCAAAAAGGACTGCATGATGAAGTGGCTGGAGGCTTTTATCGATATACAACTGATCCAGATTGGGAGATACCTCATTTTGAGAAAATGCTTTATACCAATGCAATGATGCCACTGTTATATTTTGATGCAGCGGACCAATATAGAAATGATCGCTATAGACAAACAGCGATAGAGACACTGCACTTCTTACAAGATGAAATGCGTGGTAGTAGCAATGCGTTTATCGCCAGTTTATCGGCAGTTGATAGCGAAAATGTAGAGGGTGGTTATTATCTTTGGCAGCAATCTGAATTGAAAAACATTCTTAATGCAAAAGAGTTAAAAGCTGCGAATAGTTATTGGAATTTAAACCGCCCAGATGAATTGGATGCGGGTAATTTACCACGGCAAGATATCAGTTTTGAGGCACTATCGAAACGGATGAATTTGTCTTTAGAAGAATCGGTAGTATTAATAAAGAAAATTAAATCTACCTTAAAAACACATAGAAATAAAAACCGAAAAATTCCAAGGGATATTAAATTATTATCTGGCTTAAATGGTTTAACGCTTGCTGCTTTTGCAAGAGGGGCAAAGGATGATCCATCCTTTAGAGTAACAGGTCAAAAGCTATCACAATTTTTGATAAACCTTTGGGATGGAAAAACACTTCGACGTTCCGCTGCAAATGCTAAACCTGGAACACTCTATGACTATGCTGCCGTTTCTTGGGGGCTTATTAAATGGGGCAAAGCGACTAATGATAAAAAATCACAAGAGATTGGAAAAGCCATTGCAATAATCGCATGGAGTAAGTTTTATAAAGATAATAATTGGATTGAAAACCCAGATAGCTTATTGCCACAGGGGGTTCAACAAGTACATATTTCAGACAGTGCTTTATTATCATCTGAGGCACTTTTACTTGAAGCCAGTTTATTATCAAAAGACTTAACCTTGAAAAAGAAAGTCGATCGTGTTTTAAATAATATTACCCGATCCTTACAGACTGATTTGTATGCTTATGCTTCATTGTTGGCTTTAGTTAAGTAGTTTGTCTAGCTTAATTTAAATTTAAGCCCAAAAAAAAGCCCGCTAAAATAGCGGGCTTTTTCTAACACTGTATCAGTCTATGGAGAAACCACTAGAACCGTACGTGTCAATGTTGAACTATTACCAGAGTCATCTGATGCCTCATAAACAATGGTATAAGTTCCTGTATTTCCGGTATTAAGCGGTAATCCAGAAACAACACTGACAGTCACATCTCTATCCAAGTCATCTAGTGCTGTTGCACCTGCGTCTGAATAGGTATCTCCTTGGATAACGGTCATATTAGATAGACCATTAAGTCTAATCTGTGGAGGTGTGTTATCAATTACTACATTCACTCGACGTGTAGCAACTGAGGCATTACCAGCACTATCCGTTGCTCTGTAAGTAATAACATGAGCACCTAGGGTAGTTGTATCTACTGGCAGACCGGCAATAACTTCAACAGCAACTATGTTATCTGTTTCATCGACTGCGGTAGCACCTGCGTCACTGTAAGACTGGTTTTGCGCAACATCAACTGAAGGGAAACCAGTAATAGAGATAATAGGACCAGTATTATCAGGAGTGTTTGGTAGATCGCGATAGAATAACGGTGTTATTTCACCTGCATAATCAAGTTTGATAAAGAAGCCTGAATTATCAATCTCTTTATCTATATCATTTAATCTAAATGAGTTATTAGGACCAAATTCAATATTCACTTTATCCGAGGTTAAGCTGTATTCAATACTAGGAATAACTTTCTCATCACCGGTAATTGAGTACCAAACATCATTAAACAATGACGTGACAGTTCCCCCGAGGACAGGGTCTATAACCGCAAGCTTCGTAGGAAGAACAGGTGGTATTCCTTTTGGATTATCAGTACAGCCTCCAAAAGTTCCGTAAGGGCTCACCACATTAGGAGGTGTGCCTTCACCTAGAACATCAGCCGCAGCTACAGGTAGTTTAAAATCTGTTTGCTCTAAATATTCTGTACCATTTACCGTTGTAGTTGCTTCAATTCGTTGATATGACCACCATGCTGTATTTTGCGGGTAAACAACTTCAACGGTAATTCTGCCATTTTCATCTGTTACACCTGCTCCGGTTACTGCAGCGTCTTGAGTAGGGTCAAGGAAACCATTTCTATTGATATCCTCGCCTCGGTCTAGATTATTATTGTGGTTAATATCTTCTGAAGGACAAGTAGCGGTAAGCCCATTTACTATGAAGTCGCCATCTTTGATAGGGTCTTGATACCATCTATCATCAATTTTGCTATACCAAAGACTACCCTTTAAATATAGTGTAGGGAAGATAGTAAAAGAGATTTCTTGATCACTGATCGGGTTACCTGCACTATCCGATGCAATAACGCCAAATTTCTTAATATAGAAAACTTCATCTTCTGCTATTGTTTCGTCGTCACCTAAGACGATTCGTACAGCACTACCACCGACAGTAAGTCTTATTGTATCTGTAGCGACTTCTGGATGCCCTTGTATAAATGTTCTGATGGTAACACCATCTTTTGAGCTTGATGAATTCCCTGCTTTGTAAGAAACGGAAGCACGACCCAGTGAGTCGGTAATTGCAGTAGAGCCACTTAAAGTTCCATCGACAGTATCATCAAGACTAAAGTCTATAGTCATGTTCTTAACAGGGTTATCTCTGTCATCACGAACTCTTGCAATAATAGTACTTGTTCCATCAGGTGGTATTAATGTTGGTGCAGCCTGTGTATTTAAATATGATGGTGAAGTTGCTACAAATTCTCTTGCAATAGTTGTAGTTAAACCACTTTCTGTTATAGCAGAAATTACGGTACGACCTGCCGTTGCTGCGGTAATAGTAAAGCTAGCTTTACCTGAGCCATCAGTAACAACTGATGTGGTAGAAAGAGTGCCTCGAGTTGCACTAAGGCGAATAATTTCACCAACCTGGGGAATGCCGTTTTTCTTCCAAACAAAGTTAACGGTAGAATTTGTATTGATATCTATTTCGCCAACTTTATCTTCTGTCAGGGTAAACTCATCGCCAGAGATAGAAATACTTTTTTCATACTCTACACCCAGAACCTTAACTTTTAAGATATCTGTTCCTGCAGAAGCTCCACTCACAGTAAATGCAATTTCACCTGCTTCATTTGTAATGTAGTTACTGTCAGTTATGATTGTATTACCAGCGGTAGAAGTGAGTTCAACGGCTTCCAAAGGAATCGCTTTGTTTGAACTATTTTTTAGTTTAAGAATAAATGGAGTATCTTTATTTATGGTAATTGCTGAAGGTCCATCGATTGTTACATTGGTACCTACTACTTTAATTTGAACAACCTTTGATTGTGTTCCTGAAATCACTGTAACATTTAAAGTACGATTCTCAGGTGTATTAGGTGTTAACTTGGCTGATCGAATAGTTGGACCAGTAATGGCACCACCTACATCAATATCACCAACGGCGCCTGTTGTTTCAGTATTTGCTGTATCATCGATAACTAGCGTAGCTCCGTTATCAACAGCAAACTCAATTTTTGCATCTTTAATGGCATTATTCTTTGAATCTTTAGCAATAGCAGAGATCACAACTGGAGTAAGTCCATCGGAAGGTAGTTGCAATGAGCTAACCGAAACTTCGATAGAGCTAGCTAAAGTGACTTCTTCTTGATCTGGTGTGTTTCCAGGGTTATTACCAAAAGTTGTACTGCCTCCCCCACAAGCTGATAGAGCAATTGCTAATGCAATTGGAGATACAATTTTTACGAATTTAACAGACTTAGACATGAGAATGACCTTTATTATTAATTCTTGTTATTGGGTTCTTGATTTAAGTTTCTTTTACAATTTATTTTTTTATTACGCTTATTTTAATTTTACAACCGTATTTCTGTCAAGCTATGCCACTTAATATCAGACTAGTGGTACTGATATTAAGCAATAGAAGGATTCTTATTCGAAAAGTCGTATTTAAAGACATAATTCTTCTAATGTTTTGGATTGAGATTTAGAGAATTAAAGAGAATTAAATTCCTCAAACCATTTTACATAGTCTGTTAAATGCTGTTTAAATTCAGTTAATGTCTCGCAGTTTCCTGATTGTGGAAAAGTGGTTTCATCTGTTTCCATATTGATGACCTCTATTACTAAGCGATTATCTACATCAAAGACATATAATTCTGTCATAAAGGCTTTTGTATCAATGCGCACATAGGCTGTTCCTTTACCTGAGTCTCTGAACTCTGTCTCTGCCTTTACAGAAGTAAATGTATTAATATTATCTTTAAACCATTTATACAGAACAGAAACGGCACATTCTTGATTAAGAGCTTTATTCATTTTTTAACCTGTAATGACTAGTGTAAGTCGGAATTATAGGGTATTTGTAGGTGTAGTAAATCTTTAAAAAAAGGGGGGGGTGCCATTTATAGTGATAAGTGAGGGTAAACTGATGAAAACTATTCAAATGTTTAGAATGAGCCACGTTCTTAACGTGCTATATTTAAGTTTGATTTTTAAACTTTTGCATTAGAAATATGATAGTTTAAAAATGCTTAAATTCACTGCATTTTACTTTCTCCATACGCTATTAATTGAAGTTTTACTCAAACACCATTATGTCAAAAACCTACAAACCATTAGATATTGATACAATTTCCCGCGGCGATGATATTAAAATCCACTATTTTGAGGAGCTTGACTCTACTAATAGTTGGTTAAAGTATAATGGAAACTGTGGGGATATTTGTATTTGTGAATCACAAAGTGAAGGTCGCGGCAGAAGAGGGAATAGTTGGCAATCCCCTAATATTGGAAATATTTATTTCTCCATGTGTTGGTGCCTTCATGAGCAAATTAAATATCACTCACTTATTGGTTTAATTGCAGGTATTGCTACTGTAGAAGCTTTAGCAGATTGTGGTGTTAGTGGGCATGGTCTTAAATGGCCAAACGATATTTATTGGAGATATAAAAAACTCGGAGGCATATTAATAGAGAGTAGTAGCCAGTCTGAACGACTCATTATTGGGATTGGTTTAAATATTAGTTTAACCGATTCTGTAAAAAATCAGGTTGGACAAGACTGTACCAGTATTGAAGAAATTCTTGGAGAGAATGTAGTATCCCGCGAGCTGCTAATATCCCACTTAATACATCGGCTTACAAATAACCTAAAACAACTGAGTTCATTGGATTTTGATGACTTTATTCGTTCGTGGAATAACTGGGATATCCTGAAAGGAAAAGCTGTAAGTTTCACTCATCAAGGGATAAAAATTTCAGGTTTAGTTGATCAATTAGATGAATTAGGGCGTTTAGGTATTGTTAAAAGTAACGGTAGCCTCGAATTTTTTTCATCGGCTGATATTAAGTTAGAAAAGCAATTTACATGAATAAAGGTTCTCTAAGGTTACTTAATATGAAAACATTACTAATTGATGCTGGAAATTCAAGCTTGAAGTGGGCTTTTCTTGATGGTGACACTCTGACTACGCATGTTTCTGTTCAATATGCAGATAAAGCACCTATCGACGTATTTAAAAACATCCTAGCCCTACATAAGAGTTCTTTTAATGAAGTACTTATGGTTACTGTATTGGGTGAAAAGTTCACAAAGAAAGCACAAAAAATTAGTACACAATATCAAATTAGCTTTAATAATATTGAATCCATTCAACAGCTTGGTGGTATAACAAATGCCTATATTGAGCCTCAAAAACTTGGTGCAGATCGTTTTGTTGTGATGATTGCATCACAACATTTAATCAATTCATCAAACAAGATTAATAAAGCCTTTATTGTAGTGGACTCTGGAACTGCCACGACAATAGATGCAGTTGATCAACAGGGAAGGCATTTAGGTGGAGTTATTTTACCGGGGCTCCACTTATGTACAAATAGCTTACTGGATAACACGGAGTTATTACCTTTATTCAATGAAGCGTCAAAACACTTCAGTGCAAACTGTTTCTCTAAAGAAACGTCACAAGCAATTGCGAGCGGATGTTTGTTAGGTTTAGCGGGAGCCATTGATGGAATATGTAATAGGATGGAAAAAGAGATTATTGGTAGTGACCTAAATAAAGATCAACAATTAGATAGAATCATTTGTGGTGGTAACGCTAATCACTTAATGCCCTACTTTCAATTGGACTATCAGTTACAGGAAAATTTAGTAATGCAGGGCTTAAAACTTATTAATCAGTTATAATTCATTTATGATCCGATATTTAATAATCACCCTCATACTGGCTAACATTTTATATTTCTTTTGGGCAAATTCCATCGGTAAAGTTGGATATTCTTCGCCAACAAAATTAGTTGAGAATATTCCTGAGTTAGTTCTTTTGGCATCAAAGAGAACGGATGCTTATCAAAGTAAGAATACTAACAGGCAAAGTAGTTGTTATACATTCGGTCCGTTTAATAATGAAAAGACAGCGCGTGATATTGCTAAAAAGATAAATGATTTTGGTCTTGCAACAGTAGTGAACAAACAAAAAACAATGCAAACTTTAAACTTCTTAGTTTATTTACAACCACTTTCGACAAGAAAAGATGCAGAAAAGATAATAGCTGATATTAGTAAGCATGAAATTAAAAAATATAAAATTATAGACTCGGGTCCCTATAAAAATGCTATTTCTTTAGGCTCTTTTGAAAATCTAGATAAGGCACGTCGTCATTCAGAATACGTGAGATTTCTCGGCTATGATGCAAAGTATACAGAGCAAAAAACCCAAAAAGAGCTATTTTGGGTTGAGTATGATGAACCCTTTAGTAGCAATGCTCCCGTGATGAGGTGGACTAATGAAATAGATCCACGAGCGAGCGCACAAAAAATCCCAAAAGCTTGTTTGTTTTAATAGATATCATTCCAAGCATTATTTACTTAAGGGTTTTTTAATTAAGCCCAATTGGTTTTAGCAGGCTCAAACTGCCGACTTTCTTTCTTTCCAGAATATTTCTCAGTTTCAATGACACCCTCTTTTTTTAACAATTATAGAGTGCCACATTATGATGGATGTGAGTAAGGTAGGAGGGATGGATTTAAGAAGTGTCTTTTTGGATTATAATTGGTGATAAAAAAAGGGTGTCTACCAAGATACCGTAAAGTGAACATCGACCTCGAACCAGAAGGTTCAAGTGGGAATCTACAAAAACTTATTAGGCTTACCACCGTAGCGGTCATGCACACAAAACTTTTATTCAACTCCCGTAATTTGTAATTAGGCTCAAGGGACTACCCATTCACTTCACAAATATCCTAGAGGACACCCGTGAAATAAATACTAATATAAAAAAACTCTTTTGTTAAGTCTTTTAATAGCAGCGGTTGATACAAATCAAAATTAATCCCATTCTGTTAATGCTAAAATATCAGAAATAAAAGGAGAAATTATAATTATATTTATAATTATCATAATCTTAGAAAGAGACAAATAAGTATACGTTCTGGTAATATTTATATTTAATACACTGATTGAATTTATTTATAAGGATTAATTAGTTAAGATTTTCATTTAGAAATGTTAATAATAACAAGAAAAATGCTTGCATGTATCTTTTTTGTTCGCTATAAAGATGAGATGGGAACACTGGGAGAACACTATAATGTTAACATCTAAACAAGCATTAGTATTACAAACAATACAACACCTTGCACAGCAGATGGGTTACTTACCTACACTAGAAGAAGTTGGGCAAGAAATTGGTATAGGTCGTAGTACTATCCACAAACATATTCGAACCTTGATCAATAATAATTACCTACAAGAAGCAGAGGGGAAGGCTGCTTATCAGTTGATTGAGCCTTTTGAAGAGGAAGGAACACTACCATATATGGGACGGATAGCGGCTGGTTGTCCAATAGAGGCAATTCCTGACAAACAAAATGTTAATCTTGCTAAACTATTTTATGGGCCAAATCGCTACGTTTTAAGAATCGCAGGAGATTCAATGATAGAAGCGGGTATCTGGGATGAAGATTATGTAGTTATACAAAAGCAAAGTGTAGCAAGAGAAGGTAATATTATTGTAGCTTTAGTCGATAACTATGAAGCTACTCTCAAGTATTATCATCCAAAGGATACTGGTGTTATTGAGCTTAGGCCCGCTAATAGTCAAATGCAATCAATGTTCTATCCAGCTGATCAGGTAGTGATTCAAGGTGTGATGATTGGAGTCTTTCGTAGTTATTAAGAAGGGTACACTGATCAACCCCATTATATTTGTTTGTTGATGCAGTCGATGCTATCAAGATAGAAAATCTACAAATTTAATTCTCTGTGTACAAGTACTCCATCAAACCTAGATTGTTGGAGTACTTGTCTCTATAAATTTTTCTATATAAATATAAGCTTTAAAAAAATCCAGTTAGGAATCTGGTAGAATAGGCTAAAAATAATATTAGATCAGGGAAGGTTGTAGAAATGAGGTATAACTCATCATATATTAACAAGTGTGCTTTACTTGCTATATTGACTATATTTAGTTCAAGCTCATCAATACTACAAGCAAAACAACAAAATGTTTTGCTTGATGCCAACGGGAAGCCATTATCTAATGATGTTTTATTATTGTTAAGTACTGCTTCAGGCAAGTTTAAAGGCAGCAGAAAACCCACAGAGCAACAAAAAAAATTAAAAAATAAGACCAAGTTTTCTAAGGGTAACAAACGCAAACCAAATCAAAAGAGATCAATCTCGAATCCTATTCTTGAACAAGAGTTATTGATTGCAATGAAAGCAGGTAATATTCCAAGGGTTAAATATTTATTAAAGAAAGGTGTTAAGCCGACTTATAAAAATTTGAAAGGAGAAACCCCTCTTGGTATTGCTGTCAGCAGAGGCTGGGCTTCCATGGTCGCTGAACTAGTTGAACATGGAGCAAACCTTAATGAAAAAGGTACTCGTGGTGTCACGCTTCTTCACGTTGCTAGCGCAAAAGGTTTAACTGATGTTGCAAAATTATTAGTTAAACTGGGTCTAAATCCTAGTAAAAAAACAGACAAAGATTGGACGTCTCTTCATATTGCTGCTCGATATGCTCATTGGAAGTTAGTACAGTACTACCTTGAGCAAGGTGTTAATCCAAATGTCAGAAACTCCGATGGTAAAACTGCATTAGGGCTTGCTCGTCATCTACGGCATATGAGTATCATCAAGATTTTATCTCGAGTAACAACAGTCAGATCTTTAAATTACAGTAAGAAGAGCAGAAAGAAGAGGCGTAAGTCAAAAAGAAAATGATGAACCAGAATTAATCATGAACCTTTCAGGACAAATTATTTATGGCAACACCTGATGTACAAGTAGTTAAAGACTACCTCCTAGGATTGCAAGACGAGATTTGCAGACAACTTGAAATGGAAGACGGTGATGCTAAATTTGTCGATGATATTTGGCAGCGAGAGTTAGACCCTAAGAAACCACAGATGACAGGTGGCGGGCGTACCCGTTTACTTTCTAATGGTGCCGTGATTGAACAAGGTGGAGTTAACTTCTCTCATGTTTTTGGTAAAAAAATGCCAGCATCAGCTACTGCGCATAGACCTGAATTGGCAGGACGTACTTTCCAAGCCTTAGGTGTTTCATTAGTCATACATCCAAAAAATCCATTTGTGCCAACTTCGCATGCTAATGTGAGATTTTTTATTGCAGAAAAGGAAGGGGAAGACCCTGTTTGGTGGTTTGGAGGAGGCTTTGATCTTACTCCATACTATGGGTTTGATGAAGACTGTATTGAGTGGCATAAGGTAGCGCATGCAGCATGCCTCCCCTTTGGAGAACAAGTATATAGTAAGTATAAAAAATGGTGTGATGAATATTTTTATTTAAAACATCGTGATGAGCAAAGAGGTATAGGCGGTTTATTTTTTGATGACTTAAATGAAAATGGTTTTGACCAGTCATTCAACTTTATGAAAAGTGTTGGAGATAGTTATATAAAAGCGTACTTGCCAATCATGGCTCGTCGAAAGTCTCTTGAATATGATGAAGATCATCGGGATTTTCAGCTGTATCGACGTGGTCGCTATGTTGAATATAATTTAGTCTATGATCGAGGCACACTGTTTGGTTTACAATCTGGTGGGCGGACTGAATCTATTTTAATGTCGATGCCACCACTTGTTAAATGGAAATATAATTGGCAGCCAAAAAAGGGCTCTGAAGAAGAAAAACTTTATACTTATTTCTTGAAACCAAGAGATTGGTTGAATATTGAATCATAAAAATAAGTAGAACCTTGTACTAAGATACTATTTAATGTGCTTTTGATTTACTGGCTTTTATAGTTTCAAGAGCATTACTGGCACTAATTAATCCTTCACCAAACATCTGATCTCTGCCTGGTTTTCCTAGGTCTTCAACAGTTTTGGTCAACGTTACCTCGATATTTTTATTATTGCGACTGTGTGACAATAATAGAGCTATAATACCACTCACATGAGCTGAGGAAATAGAAGTTCCAGTTGCAAGCTTATATTTTCCTCCAGGAGCAATAGTTAAAACATTAACTCCAGGTGCAGAATAATCAATAAAAAGACCTTTATCAGCTTTACTGAATAGATTCTTATTTTCATCAATTGCCGTAGCTGTTATTACGCCAGGAATTAGTGCAGGATAAATCGTGCTACCCCAATTACCACCATTTCCAGCTGCTGCCACTACAATGACTCTTTTTTCAATTGCTTTTGTAACCATTTTTTCTAATAAACTATCACGATTACCAGTGAAACTAAGATTCATGACGTCTACTTTATGCTGAATACAGGCATCAATTGCTTTTGCAATATTTGACGAAGACCCAAATAGTTTATTGGTTCCATTAGATGTTTGAAAAGCACCAATTGAATACAGTTTGGCTTTTGGAGCTATACCTATATGAGTATTCTGACTTACCAAAATACCAGCAACAGCCGTACCATGTAACATGGAGTTGTAATTTTTAGGATTAAACTTAACCAAGTCAAGAGTTTCAATATGAGCGTTCGATAAAGAAGGGTGATAAATATCAATAGGAGTATCAACCATACAAACGGTTGTTCCTTTTCCTTGAGTAGTTTTATGGACGTAACTCACACCAGTCTCATACATAGAATAAGCATTTTTAAAAGAGGTTGAAGCGGTGTTGAAAAGGTTGTTTGTACTAGCTAAAACATTTTTTTCTTGTTTATTTATTTTTCTACTTAACGAAAGTGGGTTTTGACCGTTTGTTTTAGCGACGAGCATAGTGGTTTTAATTGATGAAAGAGAGTCTTTTGATTGCTGATTGAGTTTATATCGTAGTAGGAGATCAGCAATATTATCTACTTTAGTATTATCATAAAGCAGGACAATTTCATCTTTAATGAAATTGGTGCGTTTGGCGACAGGTTTTATGTGTTTTTTTTCTGCCTTAATTTTTTTGGGTGCAAAAATAAAATCTAAATATAAAGACTCTTGATCATCACTCTCTATACTAAAGTTTTGAGCAATGACTGAATTACCAGTAAAGAGTAGTAATACACTAATAAACAATAATTTAATAAGCTTCACCTGCAAACCACACCATTTCTTTTTGAGATAATAAATACTGGATTAATTCCTGAGTTTTTTCAGGCACTAATTTACTTTTTAAGATGACTTTATACATGCCAGCTTTTCCCTGAACATGTTCAACTTTGCTTAGTTTATCTTTTAAAGGAGCAAGAGTCTTGAGAATTTCAGGACTTCCTTTTATACCAATTAACAAAATTGTAGCATTAGTAGTGCCTTTTGACAGGTTAATTTCTGCAGATGTTGCTGGTTCAAAAACACCTTGTTGGCTTTTTTCTTGAAAAACGAGAGGTGCTACGAAGGCAAGAAGCAATGTGATCGATAAAATAACAACTACAGCAAAACTTGCATACTGTGTATTATATGAAGTAGGTAACCAAGAAGTTAATAAGGCTTTAATACCACTAGAATTATGCTTATTAGAGTCAATAGAGTCGCCTTTATCTATTGTTTTAAATATATTATCTAAACGAGTCTTATGTGTATCAAGAGATGATAATTCAAGAATTTTTTTATTTTCAGAAATTAAATTGATCATTTCAAGCTCATCATTAAGCAGATCTTGAAGTTGAGGATATTCTTTTAGTACCTTATTTACATAAGAGCGCTCTTCAGCAGAAAGCCACCCCGTTGCATACCATGGGAGTAGCTTGATAGCTTCTTGAGGAATATTATTTTTATTAGTACTCATTTTTTATCACTTAATAGGTCTGAATTAGACAGAATTGATTTAAGGTGTTTTCTTGCATAAAACATACGTGTCTTAACGGTATTCTCTGAAATATCTAACATTGCTGCTATATCTTTAATAGAAAGTTCTCGAAAATAGACCAACTCGATAACTTCTCGATGTTTGGCACTCAGTTTTCCAAGATCATTTACAATTTGTTGATCCCTTTCAGAAATAATTAATTCCTCATCAGGTAATAAAGATGAATCTTCAAAGTTTAGTTGCTCTGTATCATCATCAAGTAATACTTCTTTGTTTTTTCTTAAATATCCAATTAACCGAAATCTGGCTATTGAATGTATCCAGGTAGATGGTTGTGACCTTCCCGAAAAGCTTCCAGCAGCATGCCAGACTTCAATGAGAGCTTCGTCAGCAATGTCCGCTGCTAGAGAAACATCATTTCTCAATAAGCGACTACAAAACTTTAATAACCGAGGCTGATAACTTTTATAAAGCTCGGTAAAAGCTTGTCGGTCACCTTTAGAAATTCTCTTCAGTAGAAGAGTATCTCTTGATGCCTTTTCTGCTACTGTAGGTTCTCGTGTAAGTTTCAACGTTCTATCCATCTTTTTAGTAGTTTCCTATCTCAATTATGTTCAAAGGTGATTTAGTTTTTACATAATTAAATTAAAAAAGGAATTTAACATAAAAAATGAACCCATTTTGAACTCATTACTACCTAATAGGTGTAAGGCAGTCATGTTGGGCTTGATCAAAGGGGATTAAACTTACCAACCGTATTTTTGAGTAATGCTAAGGCATTGCTTATTACAGGCTCCCTCGCAACTTTAAGCGGACTTTATGTCCGCTTTTTTTTTGCATATTGCTTTTGTATAAAGCTCTTCCATCATACAATAACAAGTATCGTAATTAAAAATTCCCTTTTTCATATGCAAAATAAAATTCATCTAGGTTTCGTCATGGATCCTATTGATTCAATAAATGTTAAAAAAGACAGTACTTTTGCAATGATGCTCGAAGCACAGCGTCGAAAATACAGTGTCTTTTATATCACCCAATCTGATCTATTTGTAAAGGATGGGGTCGTCTATGCCAAGATGTTTCCTGCCAAAGTTATGGATAATGCAGAGAAATGGTATGAACTTGGTACAGAAGAGGTAAAACCCTTACATGAGTTGTCAGGGGTTTTGATGCGAAAAGATCCGCCTTTTGATATGGAATATATCTACTCAACATACCTACTGGAGCTTGCGGAAAAAAGAGGCTGTTTAGTTATAAATAGTCCATCCAGTATTCGTACTGCAAATGAAAAGCTCTTCACAGCCTGGTTTCCAGGGTGCTCTCCAGAAACATTGGTCACTCGAGATATGGAGCTGATCAAGACATTTCATGAAGAGCTGAAGCATATTGTAGTTAAACCACTCGATGGAATGGGAGGAGAGATGGTCTTTCAAATCCGTGATGGTGATGCAAACAGAAGTGTAATTTTAGAAACAATTACACAACATGGTAATCGCACTGTCATGGCACAGCGTTTTTTACCAGAATTCAAACAGGGTGATAAGCGTATTCTACTTATTAACGGAGAGCCTTTCCCGCATGGTTTAGCTCGTATTCCAGCAGAAGGTGAAAGCAGGGGCAACTTAGCAGCAGGTGCAAGTTATAAGGGAGTAGATTTAACCGAACGTGAGTATGAAATTTGTAGAATAGTGGGCCCAAAATTAAAGGAAATGGGCTTAATGTTCGTAGGTTTAGATGTAATTGGTGATTATTTAACAGAAATTAATGTCACCAGTCCAACCTGTATCCGTGAATTAGACAGCCTCTATTCAGCAAATATTGCTGGTTTATTAATGGATGCTATAGAAGCAGAACTTGAAGTAAAAGGACAGCAATGAAAACACGTATTAAGTGGTTAGACAATATGAGCTTTGTTGGTGAATCAGGTAGTGGTCATTCAATTGTAATGGACGGCCCACCAGAATTTGGTGGGCGAAATTTAGGCGTCCGTCCAATGGAAATGCTTTTATTGGGTTTAGGTGGTTGTGCTTCATTTGATGTTGTATCAATGTTAAAAAAAAGCAAACAGGATTTAATTGATTGTGAAGTCGAAATCACAGCAGAACGCGCTGAAACTGAACCAAAAGTATTTACGCAAATTCATCTGCACTTTGTAATATCAGGCAATGACCTTGTTGACAAAAAAGTATCCCGAGCTATTGAGCTATCAGCAGAAAAGTATTGCTCAGCTTCAATAATGCTCGGTAAAACAGCAGAAATCACACATGACTATGAAATAAAACTAGCCAAATAGTTTTTGATTTTCTTTGTTTAGTTAGCAGGCGTTTCTGTTGTCTCTTGTGTGTCTTCAACAGGGCTAGAAGTCTCTGAAGTATTTGTTGTCGCTGCTTCAGTTGTTGTGTTTTCTGACGACTCAACTTTAGCTTCAGTTGTTTCTACCATAACCTCTTCTTGCTTAGCAACTTCTTTGACTTCATCCTTAGAAGCTGTTGAAGCACCAATTAGCGTTGGTGCACCAAACATAACGGTATTTCCCTCAACTGCAGGGCGTTTAGCCATATAAACAAAAGCTGCTGTTCCGATAGCGGCGACCAATAAAGATCCAATCAGGTTTGATGATAATTTCATAGCTATTACCTTACATAAAAGATCTCATTCTAATATATTGAGAGAATTCATTGCAACAAAACTATTGCACCTAGAAAAGCAAAGCCTGAAAAAGATCACGGTTAGTATATGATTATAACTTTACTCAGTTACTATTTTGCCATATGAAAAAATCATCTCAAACCTCCTTTCATGAATTTAAAAGTAGTGTGAAAACACTATCCTTGTCAACACTAACAGAAGAGGCAAAACCCAATATCAGTTATGCCCCTTTTATTGAAGATGAAAATGGGATTTTTTATCTCTTTCTAAGCCAGCTCGCAAGCCATACTCAAGACTTACTTACACATCCATTAGCTAGTGTTTTATTAATGCAAGACGAACAAGACACACGCCAGCTCTTTGCTCGGCAACGTATAAGCTATCAATGCCTTGTAGAAGTTGTCGAAAAAGATGATGGAAAATATTCACAGTTACTAAAACAGTTCGAAAGCCGTTTCGGTAGCATTATGGAATTACTCAATAGCTTGCCTGACTTTATTTTATTTCGTTTGACCCCGCAGCAAGGTAGATATGTAATGGGCTTTGGAAAGGCCTATACACTCACGGGGGAAAACTTAACCGAACTGGAGCATATTGAGGCCTCAGCATAACTCAGGCCTTATAAAGATTAACCATAGACTGCCGATCATTATGTCTGGTTACTACGACTCACTAAAAAAGCACCTGCACCAATCATAATACTACCTGCAGTGCGGTTAAGACGCTTGAGTGCCTTTCCTGATTTCAAATAGCGCCGCACTGATGATGCTGCAACAGAAACAAGCATTAAACCTGCTACTAGAGCAAATAATGTCAGGGTACTTATCAATACAATATCATTAGTTTTTAAAACGGTTAAATCAATAAAAGTCGGTAAAAATGCGATATAAAAAAGAATCACTTTAGGGTTTGATGCCGAAATTAAAAAACCCTGAATAAAGCCACTTAGCCAATCTCTTTTTTTAGGAGTCGTTTCAGTTCCTTCAATTTTAAACTGTGTATTAACATCTGCCGTCCACATCTTCCAACCTAAATAGAAAAGATAAGCGGCACCTGCAAAGCGGATAAAGGTGAATAAACCACCATAGTTCTCAGCAATTGTTGCTAAACCAAATGTAGCAAGAATCAAATAAATAATATCACTAACTGCCATCCCTAAAGACATCGGTAAACATGACCAAGCACCAGAAACTAAGGCTCGTGCAAGTAATGCAAAAGTGCCAGGACCAGGAGTAATGGCGAAAATAAATATTGCTAGAGAAAACGTAAGAGCTGCTTCTAATGACATGAATATTTACTCATATGAGATGATCAATTGTTTAAAAAAGGTGGGGGTGCCATACATCAACATTTCAATTGCATTTTTGATCAGTCATAACTCCTGAATCATAGAAACTGCGAAAACTTCTTAGCTTGTGTTTCAATAATTCCACCATAAATACTATCAGTATCCCCGTCATAAACTATTGCTGATGCTAGCTTACTGGCAAGAATAGCGTACTTTACTTTATCGGGTAGGTTCTGCACCCGATTTCGTAAATATTTATTCGCACCTATCAAGTGTGGCATGTGTAAATACATTGCATTTAAATATACTGGCTCATTACATAGAGCTTGGTTTTCACTAAAGTACTCAAATATTCTTGCGTAGTGATCATTGATTTCACGGCTAATATTATTTGAGATATCCGTATATGGAATGCTGCCATTGTTCTCTTGATAACGCTGTAAAATGAGTAGCGCTTCTCTTTCAGCCATTTGATTTAAAATGTTAATCACATCTTCAACATAGCCATCTTTATTTGCTAAAAACTCTTCATCACTCAGCATTAAATTAGCAATTATTTCATATGAAGATGAAATTACACCACATTTATTTGCCGATGCATCGCGGATAATAACCACTTCACGTCGTTGTAATTCTAGGCGTGCTTCTGGTGTTATAAATGAGTTGGCACCTTCGACAATTAGTTTTGCACTTGGCTTTCCCTCGTTGTCAAAATAGTTGTTCACGTTTTCGATATCAATGGTTTCGGGGCGACCCCCTGCAGGAATAAATAAATCTGCGCTTACAGTAAATAACAAGTTATTGAATATTTTATAAAACTTATCATTCGACACCCATCTATCTTTTAACCCATTCTTTGTCATGATTGAGTTTTTATATAACGTTCGCATACCATCTTGTTTGGTTTTATTGCGATATAACAAAAACCCACTTGGGTGCAAAGCTGATGCATCAAAAGCATCTAAGTCAGATTTTAAAATTACTTTAGTTAATGCCACATGATCTAAACCTTCTGGATCAAATAAAGCACCCGAGCCATCAATAATTAATTTTATTTTAACCTGCGGGCAGCGCTCTAATAATAAACGCATACAGTTTCCCGCAACATCACCATTTGGTCCGCCCGTAAATTTCACACTAAATCCGTCTTGGTGCATATTGATGCCAAGTGACTGCATGGTAACCTCAGCAAATCGAATTACGCCAATTGAAGTCACTCCATAATCTTTATGATTGATACCAATCTGCTTACTCGACATTACGCCAGGACCTAGTAAGTAACCACGTTTGACTGACTGTTTAGCAATCATCTCGATCATTTGATCATGCATATTTTCATCAGGGCCAAGCTCTATGGGTTCATCTTCTGCATAATAATCAATTACACGAGGGTCTTTTGCTTTGCCATCTTCGGTTACAAAAAGATCAAAAAAGGCATTAATAAAGGCTAACTGTAATTTATACAATTGCTGACGAATTGATTCTTTATCTCCTTTAGAATCGGCTCGTAACACTGCTACCATTTTAGAGCCACCTTCATAAATATCTTTATTTTTTAAGTGCTGGGTGTGTGCCAAAACATAATTTTCTTTAAACATTGTGTTGGCACTGGTTACATAATTATCACGTCCCTGAGTAATAATTGTTCGCCATCCTCCACGTGCAATATCTGAAAAACCAATATGAAAGGCAACCCCATTTCTGCCATAAAAGTACGTGATTCTAAAGGGTCTATCAGCGGGTAAGTCATCTGTAAAATTATCGCCTAGATCATCAAGGTAAAGTGGGTCTAAACGAAAAGACAAGGCATGTTTCTCAGCCACAAAGAAATTGGTTTTTAAGGTGTGTTGAATGAAAGATAAAGCACAACGAAATATAGTACGACGAAATTTATCTAAAAACTTACGTCCTGAATTAAAATCATCAACAGCTTCAGTGACGGATATCAGGCTTTTTGCATAGGCTTTTTTACGATCTTCCTGAGTTGGATTAAAGCGCTTGTGAAACAAAGCAATTATTTGAATGGTAATATCAGGGTGGTTATGAAAAGCACGGCGAATCCCCTCTAATGAGTAACTAGCTGGATGGTTGTGCGCTAGATTGGTATGACAAAAACCTATTAAGGCATCTACCAAACTTGCATCAGAGCCTGTGATCAAACCTGTTTTTACTAGTTCTAAATAGCTTCGAGAGTAACTAAATAAAATCTGGGTATTATAGATTTCACGTTGTAACTCTTGAAACAGATTACAATCTTTGTGTAATGAGTCACCGTTTCGTGGGTGCACATAAAAAGTTGAAAGAAAATAGGGGTGAACACCATTACTTAACGTTAGGCTATATGAGCGCCAAACAGAAATACCTAGGCGGTTGAATACTTCCAATAGTTGCAATAAAAAACCCTTAACTGGAGGATTCGCCATGCCAAGTAATACACGGTACTCATCAGAGCCTTTATCTGATATTTTTTCAATATCAAAATGTATACCATCATTGATTTCTGTTTTAGCTAATAAGTTAAGAATACGCGCAATACGCCTTGGTGGTGAGACCCGTACATATTCAGGGTGATTGAGCAATAATATCTTCAGTAAGTCTCTGGTTTCTTCTTGTTGGAAATCTGGAAATGTTTTAATAATTACTTTTAACACCGCCTCATAAACGGAATTTTCTACCTCACAACCCTCAAGCTGAGCTAATACTTCATCATCACGTTTTCTAGCGTAGTCAAAACGCAACACTTCCAAATGGAATTTACTTGAAGGCAGTGCGGATGATGAGGTGGTTAACTCTGCATAAGAAATATCCCGCTCAGGCATGGCTTGTAAGGTTTTATATAGCGACCCCTGAGTATCAACCTGTGCAATCATGGCAAGCTCTCGCTTATCCACTAATAAGATTCGGGAGTGATAATCCATATGATGCAAACGTGTTGTAAGCATCGACAGTGCTTCAATCTCTGCTTGGTTCAAAGTAAAAAATAAAGGGTGCATTTCTTTTTTTAACCATGCTAAGTTTTCATCAACTTTTTTAGCATCAATGGAAATACCTTTACTGATTAACGCTGTAACAGCATCACTTTTCTTTTCAATTGTCATCGTTTGTACCTAGATAAGTAATAGAAATTACTCTATTTACCTCATATAGAAGTGACTAGGGTAAAAGGCAAATTTTAAATTGCCAAATGGAAGAATTATTTATTAGCGGTATTGGATGAATTGCAATTGTTAAAAAAAGGGGGGGGTGCCATATAAGCTTTGTAAGACCATTAAACTACTTATTCTTGATGACATGATGTTCTTCATCAAGCTTCAAAGTAGACAAAGTATCTTCACGGATTTTCATAAATAAAGCTTGATGTGAAACAATCGATATTCCATAAGACGGAATGATTTCTCTTACTTTTAGTTGCCATTCTTGAGTTGCTAATTTATCGCTAAAACATGTTTCAATTATTTCTAAAATAATAGGTACTAAGATTGAAGCACCAGGAGATGCACCTAATAATGCTGCTATTGTGCCATCATCTGAGCGAATCACTTCTGTGCCGAATTGGATTTTTCCGCCTGTCTCTGGGCATTTTTTAATTATTTGTACACGTTGCCCTGCGGTGTGAAGTTTCCAATCTTCATCTAAAGCTTCTGGAAAATACTCTCGCAATGCCTGCATACGTGATTTGGGTGATTGGAAAGTTTCTTTGATTAAGTAAGTAATTAAGTCGAAGTTATTTACACCAACTTTTATCATTGGCCAAATATTATTTAGCCTAATGGATGTGAATAAATCCCAGATAGAACCTTGCTTTAAAAACTTGGTTGTAAACCCTGCGAAAGGCCCGAATAGTAGTGCTTTTTCATCATCAATAATCCGAGTGTCTAAGTGGGGTACTGACATCGGTGGTGCGCCAACGGATGCTTTGCCATAAACTTTCGCCAAGTGTTGTTTAACAATCTCGGGCTTTTTACACACTAAGAACTGCCCACTAACGGGAAAACCAGCGTAACCTTTTGCTTCTGGAATTCCTGATTTTTGTAAGAGCTGTAATGCTGCCCCCCCTGCGCCAATAAAAACAAAACCTGCATTAATTGTTTCTGTTGTGGAATCATTTTCTAGCAACACATTCCATCTACCATTTGTAGATTGTTTTAAATCTACAACCGTTGTATTTAAGCGTAGCTCAAAATTATCGATGGTTTGTAAATGGTTTAACATGCCACGACTTACTGCTGCAAAGTTTACATCTGTGCCATAGGTCACGCGGGTAGCTGCAACTTTGTGCTGCCCATCCCTGCCATTCATTACTAGCGGAATCCACTCACGTAATACGTCCTCGTTTTCGCTAAATTCCATTGAGGCAAACATCGGGTGTTGAATTAGTTTTGCATGACGTTTTCGCAAGAACTCAACATTATCATCACCCCAAACAAAGCTAATGTGGGGTACAGGATTTATAAACTTTTTGGGTTCTGGTAGAGCACCAAGTTTGACAAGGTATGACCAGTATTGAAGACTTACTTCATATCTAGCGTTGATTCCATAGGCTTTTTTAACATCGACACTGCCGTCGGCTTGTTGAGGCGTGTAGTTTAGTTCGCAATAAGCAGCATGTCCTGTGCCCGCGTTATTCCAACCATCGCTGCTTTCTTGAAGTGGTTTATCGAGACGCTCAACAATAACAACAGATAAATTAGGGTCTAGCTGTTTTAGCATAGAGGCAAGCGTGGAACTCATCGCTCCTGCACCTACTAATAATATGTCTGTTTTTTTAATCATTACGCTATTAATCAGAGATTCCCAGCTGATATTAATGCGTTGCTAAGTGATTTACTATCTTAGATTGAGAAGTAGGCTAGAATTAATAGTAATTATGTAAAAAATGGGGGGGTGCCATAGACTGTAATTGAGTGTAATACAGACATAGAAATTAGAGAAATAGAAGAGATCTATTTCTCTAATTTTGGAAGGTACTTTTTAAGGAAAAATGTTTAAGTTTGTATGAGTTTTAGCAAGCTAAAAATACTGAGACTCTCGGTTAGAGAGCCCTTAAACAACAATTTTTTGGATAGCATCTGCGGCGCGCTTAACATCCAGAAAAATCAAACCAAGACGAGCTTCAGGCTTTGTTAAAACTGTTACTACCGCCTCAGGACCCGCATAAGTCATTAAAATATAACCTAGATCGCCTTTAATTAAGACCTGCTCTAAAGTACCTCTTGCGAGTTCTTCGGCAGTACGATCTCCTAGTGAAAGCATCGCAGCACTCATTGCGCCTACACGATCATCATCCATTCCCGCAGGAAGTAATGAATCCATCATTAAACCATCTGTAGACAATACTGCAGAAGCTTCGATATCTGCACTTGAGCCGTTTAAGTCGCTCAAAATTGAACTAAGCATTTCAGAACGCATTTTTTGTACCCCTTCTAAATTTTATTTTTATATTATTAATAAACTATAATTTACTTTAACGTTTAAATCACTCCAAAACCGATAGAGTGTCATTTATTTTATACTGCTCCATACCTTCTCATTAAAGACCAAACCAAGTTTTTAAAGGCGGGTCGATTAAGCTGAGGCATTCCGTGTATAACGAGTGCAAATTGGTTATAACCAATATATAAAGGCCAGAATCCTACCTCACTATTTCCGGCTGCATCCACTAAACCCCAAGCATGCTGATTAAAGCCAAGGTTGCCTTGCAATAAACTCTTGTGTCGTTGATAAACCTCAGAAAGGTTTGCGCTGATAGCAGCAAGCTCTTCTGCTGCCTCATGTGGAAAACCTGACGCACCCAGATACAGGCCACTATGTTCTGCAAGTAAAACCTTCTTTGAATTTGATAATGAGCCTAATAATTCTGGTAAGCTATCTTCAAGATTTTGTTGTGGTGCAACTTCAATTTCTTTTTGACCAGAAATTAAGCCTAGCTTTTGCATCCTATGAATTAGATTAGAGCCATCTTCTATATCGTCTTGACATATCTCGACGATAGTATCCTCAGTTAGAGGTGGGCTTTCATCCATTTCTAGTAACTTTAGCAAAATGTTTCGTGTTACATCTTCTGAATTATCTTGAGTCGCAAAATAAGCACCACGCGGTGTGATGTTAATATACAAATCATTATTTAAAGTAAATGAGCTCATTAGGCGGCAACTCCTGGATCAAGGGAATAGAGTAATGCTTGCACAAGACAAGAAACATCTTGTCGTTCTCTTGCGTCAACAGTGAAAACAGGGGCTGAGACGGATAAGTCATCAAGCCAATGCCTGTAATCATTAATAGATGGACTTTTTTGTTCATCCAGTCTTGTCACACCAATAATTAATTCTCCCTCTTGGATGAATTTCTTAAAAGACTGTAAGTAAAACTTTAAGTCCTGCTGTGGATTATCTCTTGAGTTATCTAATAATAAGATAAGTCCCAATGCACCATTCGTTAAGATATCCCACATAAAACTGAAACGTTCTTGACCCGGTGTACCATAGAGGTGGATTTTCTCTTTATCACCAATATGAATTCTGCCGTAATCCATTGCGACCGTTGTTTGTGGCTTGCGATTTTTAGTCATATCACTCGCTTCTTCATTGGTGCTAACGATTGGGATGTCACTCATGGACTCAATAGCTGTGGTTTTACCCGCACCAACTGGACCGGTGAAAATAATTTTTTTATTCGTTATGGACATAGTTATTTTGTTAACCTTTTTAGCAAGCGACCGAAGAAACCCCGATTTTTGCCTTTCTTAGATAAATCATTAAGGCTAAATGTTGAGGTTCTAAATTTCTTTGGATCAAATTCGATCATATCTAATGCAAGAGCACCGTTGTAAAATGCAAACACATAGCGTTGTGGTATTTGTAGTTGAGCGGCAATATCTTCAAGACTCGCAGGAATTTTACTTAACACCGCAGCAATTTGCATTGCATGGGGCATCTGCTCTAGACGTGTTAAATTTGGCCACGTCTTTAAACTAACTATTCGGCTGATATCTGTTTTTGCTAATAATCTACCACGGGAAGTTAATAAACTTGTCGTCCAGATAAATGATTCAATAGAATGAGCCATGTCGGGCGAGTTATCCATTTTTGTTCTATATGACCTTCTTTCACTCTCATCAAGATCAAATACTTTAATCTGACTTGGGTCCAGTGATTCATAACAATATTCAGCATATTCTTCAGATCTGATGGAGTGATTACAGTAGATAATATCGACGGTTCGATCAATCACTATTGCTATATCGCCATATTTCATTCTCACTACACTTTGTGACTTTTTAACTGATGCAATCTGCTGAATTAAGCTAAGAAGCATATGATCATCACTAGAATAAGATAACTTTTTTACATCCTGCTTTTTGATACTATCATTTTCACCACATAATTGTGCCCAACGTTTCTCTGCATCTGTCTGGTTAACTTCTTGAGCTTTGTTTGTTTGTTGAGGTGAATTTTGATAGTCCTCAGAACTTTTATCAGCTTCGTGACGAATTTCATTTAATAAAGACTGTAGTTCAGCTTCGGCTGTAGTAAAGCTAGTTTCTTCAGGTGAAAGAGCATGGTCCATTTCAAAACCAATACGGTTATTCTTATGTTCAGAAATAGGAACCGTATTAATTTCTACCTTATCAATCTCATTTAGTAAAAACTCTTGTTGCTTATCAAGTGCTACAGCTTGGTTATCTGCCTTTTCACTAGATTTTTTGATTTCACTTAGGTCTATCTCTGTTTCCATACCTTCATTTGCAAAGGTTAAATCTAATAGATCTGGTTCTAGATCAGATAAAGCATCTGCATGAACGTCTTCAAATTTTAACAAAGCGCTCTCATCCACTGGTGACTCAACGAGGTTCAGATCTAAGTCTCCAGACTCTTTTACTGAGAGACTTGTTTCATCATCAACTTTTCTAGAGTAATCTACCGATAAAGGTGCCACTGGTGCTTTATTTTTCTCTGAACTATTCTTATTAGTACCTTCACCTGAAATTAAAGAATGAAGTAGGGCATCAATGTCCTCTTCATCTGACAGACCCTCCGTTAGCGAAGGTGTATCTTTAGAGCTATCGGTTTTATCAGGGGTGTTACTTATTTCTTCTTTAAATTCTTCGGCTACTGCTTGCTCAGGTATTGCTTGTATTTCTTTTTCTAAATCTGTTTGAGTTTCAGAAACAGGTTTAGATTCTATTTTTGGTTTAGTTTCTTCAAAACTAAAACTATCTATCATCTCGTCTAATTCAGATGAGGTTGTAATTTCTGCTAATTTTTTAACCTTATTAGAAGTAGTTTCTTCTTTAATACTCTCATTACTGGCTTCTTCTGAAGTTTTTAAAGACTGGAGAGAGTCTTCTTGTACGACCTCGGTAGTTGTCGCCACCTCAGTTTCTTTATTGTTATTCCATTCTTCAATTTCTTCTAGAACAGAGTCTAGCTGTAATATTTCTTCGTTTTTATCAGCAAATGTTACAACGGGATTTTCTACTTTAGTTGAAGATTCTGAAATAACTTCTAAAGGAGCTTCAGTAGTAATTTCTGAAACTGTTTCAACTTTAGCGCTTATCATCTCATTAATTGTAGCTGCAGCATTCGTTAAGGCTATCGCAGTTAATGGTTTTGCTATCCAAACGGTAGAAGGAAGATCCACCTCTCTTATAGATAGGACGATTGCTGGTTTGTGAGTGGCTTTTGAAATTTTCTCCCAACTTGCTTTAGCGCCAGGAAAATCAAAATCAATAATAAATGCAGAAGCATTGGCTTGATCCGTCTTCTTAAATAAAGTCTTACCAGAAGTACTAAAATAGTATTCTAGAATAACTTTATTCTGAGGGCTTACTTCCAACATCCCTATTTTTATTTCACTTTTTTTAGTTTTATTAAACATAAGCCAGTTTTATCGTTGTCTATTATTAGTGGTTTTATTAATTTTTAGAGCTATCAAATAATTTTGCTTTAAGGCTTTTTAAAACCGTTTTAAATTTATTCATATCAGTTTCTTCATCGGGCGTAATTTGTCTGCTTCGAGAATATTCAGATAAATAGTCAAGTTCCTTAATTAACTCAATATTATTGGGATCAATATCTAAAGCTTCTATTAATATCTTCTTCGCGACCTCAAGTTGCCCAAACTCCATACAAGATCTTGCTTCTTCTAAAGGTGTTAATTCAGCGTGTTGTTGCTTCTTCATTTCTATTAACGGCTGATCTTTGCCAAACAATCCATCTGCAAGAACAGAGCCTTTTATCCACTTGTAGCCCATACCATTTTTGATGCCTGTTTTAATCCACTTTGCAAAATAATGGACATCTTTTTCACTCAAGTAAGGAATTGAAGCCTTTAACAAGCGAATGCGTAGCTTCACTCCAGCATCTTTTAAGACATAAAATAGATCCTGCAAAGAACCCGCTAAGTAAGAGGCATCATTATGCTGCATCGCGAAAAAGACACGATGTGTATGTAAGGATAAGTCTTGTGGATTTCTTCGAATCAAATGCGAATAAAAATGCCAAGCTGCATCTGGGTTTTGTTTTTCTTTATTCCCCACAGCCTTCTCCAAAGATGGAAATATCAAAGGTAACGACGGATGTATTGATACAGAAGTTGCTGATGACATTGACAAAGTCCTTATTATTTTTATTTTTTGGCAATTAACTATTTATTTAAGCATGTTTTATTAACATACTTTTTATAGGATCCATTTTTTGTTACTTAACTGGAAACAAGAATTACAAAGATCACCTATAAATATTAATGACTAATAGTATAGGTGTACAGCTTAATCCAAGCTGAATTGCTCCAACGAACTGTATCTGTTTGAACAAACAGAGTGTTTTAGCGAGGCGATTGATAAATATCCTTAATCGTGCCGCCCAGTAGCTTAAACTCGTCCGTTCGAGCGCTACCTTTTCTCCACGCTAAACCAATTTCTCGATAGCTATTTTTATCTAAGTTAAAGGTCTGAATATCTGTATTCTGTAGAAGAGATGAATTTTTTGCCATATCAGTCAGGTAGGTGATACCAATATCAGAATCAACCATGCTCACTAAGGTTAAGAGACTACTCGCAGAAAATCGGCTTACCATATCCTGATTACGAATTTTACAAGCCGAAAGTGCATGGTCTCGTAAACAATGACCATCCTCTAATAAAAGTACACTCTCTTTTGGTAGCTTAGATAAAGAATATTCTTGAGGGTTAATCAAGCGACTATTTTTATGGCAAGCGAATAAAAAACGATCTTTAAAAATAGGTAAAATATCAACATTGCTCAACTTAAAAGGAAAGGCAATTAAAATAAGATCTAACTCACCTTCTAACAAGCGTTGATGCAGTGCTTTGGTGGTATCTTCGCGTAAATAGAGTTTTAATTCTGGATAGGTCTCACGAAGTTTAGGTAATAAAGTCGGTAAAATAAAAGGCGCTATTGTTGGAATAACACCTAAGTTAAGACGACCTGTCAGCGGTTTTTGATTACTGTGCGCTAATTCTGCCAAATGCTCAATATCACGTAGGCAAAGCTTAGCATGATGAGCAATCTCCCTTCCGGTACGCGTAATTGTAACGCTCTTATTGGTACGATCAACTAATTGAACGCCCAATTGTTTTTCCATTTCTTTAATCGCAACACTAAAGGCAGACTGCGAAACAAAGCAAGCTTTAGCTGCATTACCAAAATGTTGATATTTTTTTAACGCAACAAAATATCGAAGCTGCTTAATAGTAGGTAAATTCATGTGATCTATTTTTTAGGATGTAATAATATAAACAATATGGTTTACAGGATAGCATTGTTTGCTTTAGAATTCGAATTAAATAGAAAAAGAGTATTTTAGGTCGCTATTTTTCTTATTCAATTAATTTCATTATATTTTTAATTTAAGGAGACAATTATGTCACTAGAAAGCAAAGAAGGTCAAAAAATACCTTCAGTTACTTTTCACACACGCCAGAATAACGACTGGGTTGATGTAAGCACCGATGAGCTTTTCAAAGGCAAAACAGTTATCGTATTTTCATTACCAGGTGCGTTCACCCCGACCTGCTCATCAGCTCATGTGCCACGTTACAATCAACTACTACCTGCATTTAAAGCAAATGGTGTTGACGATATTATTTGTGTATCAGTTAACGACACGTTCGTAATGAACGAATGGAAAGTTGACCAAAATGCTGATGATATTACTTTCATCCCTGATGGAAATGGTGAATTCTCTGAAGGCATGGGAATGCTTGTCGACAAAAGTGATATCGGTTTTGGCAAGCGTTCATGGCGCTATTCTATGCTCGTAAAAGACGGTGTTATTGATAAAATGTTTATCGAGCCTGATGTTGAAGGTGACCCGTTCGAAGTTTCTGATGCTGATACCATGCTTAACCACATTGCATCTGATGCAGAAATTCCAGCAAGTGTTACTGTAATGGCTCGCAAAGGTTGCCCTTTTTGTGCAAAAGCAAAGGAAATGCTTGAAGGCGCAGGAATGGAGTATGAAGTATTAATGATGGGTGAAGATTACACAGACCGCAGTTTACGCGCTATGGTTGGATCATCCTCAGTACCACAGATATTCATCAACGGTGATCATATCGGTGGTTCTAGTGATTTAGCAGAGTGGCTTAAAAGCTAATTAAGTTAATATCTAAAGTCAGAGTGTATTCGTATACACTCTGACTTAGAGCTT
>CAZWEA010000027.1:0-27667 GCA_964632635.1 uncultured Cocleimonas sp.
ACTTTATTGCCCTTGTGGGGCTACTAAAGCAATCTTGCAAAAAAGGGGGGGGTGCCATATAAAACGTATTCAGTTACAATTTATAACCTTTTGTATGACATCTGCGGAGAATCAATGCCTAAATTTATTACAATAATCCTTGCTGTACTAACCCTTATCATCATTTTTGGTCTCGGTGTTTATACTAGTATTGGAAGTGGTGAAGATGATGCTAATGAAAAGTGGGCTACATTATTTTCTGAATATCAGCAGCGTTCTGATTTAGTCCCAAGTCTAATTGATGCTCTTAAAGGTGATATTGTTGGCCCAGAAAAGGCTGCGTTGAGTAATGTTAGTGATGCGCGTTCTAGCTTAACTTTGTCACAATTTGATTTGGAGAGTTTAAAAGACCCGATAAAATTTAAGCAGTTTAGGTTAGCGCAAACTAAATTAAGTGAATCTATAAGAAGATTGCTGGTGATAACGGAGCGCTACCCTGCTCTTAAAAAGAATGAGATGTTTTTGGCAGTAAGAACAAAGCTGGATAACACAGGAAATAAAACATCAACTGCACGTAAAAAATATATTGAGTCAGCGAAAGATTACAATCTAATGGTGAGTAGGTTTCCTGGGGAGATTATTGCAGACTTTACTGGGTATAAAAAGATGCTTAACTTTCCTTTGTGATAGCCTAACGTCCACGCCATTTATCAATCTGCCTTCTCTCTTTCTTATTTGGTTTTTTATCGGATTGGTGAACACTCGCGCTGTTTTGCTTTCTTAATTCTCGTTCGATTTCTCGTTTACGAAGACTGTCTTCGCTTTCAACGTAAAGTAATTGAGCTTCTTTTGCGGGGCGACGTTTATCGTTTAAGCCAAGAACAGTGACGTGATATTTAAAGCTCTCACGGGTTATGTCTAAGGTGTCGTTTACTTTTACAGCGCGTGAAGGTTTTACCCGACCACCATTAAGATGTACTTTGCCGCCATTGATTGCTTCGCTAGCATTTTTGCGAGTTTTAAAAAAGCGTGATGCCCATAACCACTTATCTAGGCGAACAGACTCTACGTTTAATCCAGTGGCCATTCGACGATATGCTCCTCTAGTTGTTCTTCATCGACTTGGTTTTCAAAAACAACTTTTCCTAATACAGAATTTCCTGTTTGGTGAATCGTGTTTTTGTCACCAGAAATCAAGTGGTGCCAGTCTGCCAAACCGCGCCCTTCCATGACTCGTCGATAAGCGCAGTTTGGCGGCATCCACTCTAATTGCTCAAGATTATCTTGTGTTAACCGCAAACAACTGGGTACACGTTCTTCTCTGTGCCAATAATCAGTACAGCTTGCATCTGACTGATTAAACAAGTCGCACACAATATTAGTGTAATAAACCGATCGTGCTTCGTCTTCATCTTCTAGCTTAATCAGGCAGCATTTACCACAGTGGTCGCAAAGGCTTTCCCACTCATCGCGACTCATTTCAGTTAGTGATTTTTCTTCCCAGAAGTTCATCAGCCGCTACTCTGTAAAGATTGCAATTATAGAGGCTTCTTGAGAGTCAGGAACATATTCAAAAAGCACTTCAAATATAGAGTCTCTTTTAATCTCTAGAGCATATTGTCTTTCAAGTTTTATTACGCTTTTTTTAATATCATAAAAAGCAGCGATGATAGAGATGTTTTTATAATCGTTGTCCGTTAGATTTCGTATCTTGAAAGTTACCTTATCTAAATTAGGTTTGCCAAAAGAGAGTCTTTCGAGCGCATATTGTTTTGCTTCAATATCAAAACCTGTTGTCAGCATATTCTCTAGTGGTTGTTCGCTGGTCATTAAAAACTCTGCGAGTAATTTTTTTTCTTTGGGCGCGTTTCGATAACTTGCGGTTTCATTTATTGGTTTTAACTTGCCCTCCCATAACTGTTTGAAGTTTATATCGTCGCAGTTTTTAAATAGTTTTTGAAGTGCGCGTTTGGTTTTTATAGGAGACCAGAAGTAATATCTTCCATGTAAAAATGCGTTGGCGGAGTTAGCAAGTGAATACTTTAGGGTGTAGGATTTTGCCTCAGCTGGTGTATTGAATTCATCAATAATTATGGCGCTGCTAGGGTGCTCCAACTGAGGCTTTAAGTTTTTATAGCGGTTAAACTTAAAGCGATTTCGTTCATTGTTAGAGAATCGCGAGCTCATTGTAAACCCTAGTTCTTTAATTTTTTCATATTGCCTATCAATATTACAATCAGCAGCGATTGCGTTACTACTTATGGCGAGAGTTGCTATAAGAAAATAGGGCGCAAAAAAACAAGTGAAGCAACATGTTTGTTTCATGGCAATCTATCGAATTTGAATCACTGTTTGGCGAGGAAGTGAGTCTTTCAAGCGCTCAAAGTCTTTTTGAGCTGCGTAGTAAAAGATTTCTTTACCATCGGTATCATAAAGTAGTGCCATGCCCCGTGAAGGGTATAATCGGTACTCTGCTGTGTCATTTATTTTGATTACTTCTTCAGGTTTACCAAAGAAATTCATCTGTTTAGGTTCATAGTTGGAAATGGGTAAGTAAATCAAACGCCAAACCCTTATATCGTTTGCTATTTTGGTGTTTTCTACAGTAAGTTTATACTTCCAATGATTGCTTGGAGTCGAGTCTTTGCTCGTCTGCTCATCGAGCATTTTCTTTAATGTTTTTTCATCTGCATCCATCTCTGCAACTAAACGTGCTTCTAAAATTCCAAACTTCTTTTTCCCAAAGTAGGCTTCTAACGTTAGCTTTCCATCGGGTGCTTCAAATAGGCCAGGCTCCGCAAGCAGATGAAGCTTAAACATCAATTCCTTAAATGTTGTTTTGCCAATATCAACCCCCAAAACTTTTGTGGAGCCGTCCGCAGTTGTGCTCACATCCCATGGACGTTGTTGATTAAGTTTTTCCTTATTAGTATCACAACCTGATAGCAATAAAAAAATACTAACGAGAATAAGTAAAAAACTTTTCATTTCATTATCCAATTTAAATAATCATCTAAAGTGCGTTATGATAGCGTATTAAATCTACAAACCCTCGATAATTAACAGTATGAGTAAAAAAGAAACAGTTACCCTGATTGATAACTCAACGGGTAAAGAAATAGAGTTGCCTATTTTGCGCCCTAGCAATGGTACACCGACAATTGATGTTCGTGGGCTTTATAAAGAGTTGGGTTATTTCACATACGATCCGGGCTTTTTATCCACGGCGAGTTGCCGTAGTTCAATTACTTTTCTTGATGGTGAGCAGGGTATTTTGCAATATGGTGGTTTCCCGATTGAACAACTAGCAGATAACAGTACTTTTTTAGAGACCTGTTATCTATTGCTAGATGGTGAGCTACCGAATAAGAAAGAACTCAAACAGTTTGAAACGATTATTACTTGCCATACGATGTTACATGAAGCACTAAAACGCTTTTATAGTGGCTTTAGACGTGATGCACACCCGATGGCAATCATGGTTGGTGTTGTGGGAGCACTCTCTTCTTTTTATCATGATGAAATTGATATTCACAACCCTGAAGATCGGATGATTGCGGCACATCAATTAATTGCAAAAATGCCAACCATTTCAGCGTGGTCATATCGTTATGCTAATGGTTTGCCATTTACCTATCCGAATAATAGCTTAAGCTATGCGGAAAATTTCCTACATATGATGTTCAGTGTTCCAACAGAGTCTTATACAGCGGATCCATTTTTTGTAAAAGCACTAGACCTGATCATGATTCTACATGCAGATCATGAGCAAAATGCTTCGACATCTACGGTTCGTTTGACAGGCAGTTCGGAAGCAAATCCATTTGCTGCCGTGTCAGCAGGCATTGCTTCTCTTTGGGGGCCTGCTCATGGTGGTGCAAATGAATCTGTGATTCGTATGTTGGTAGATATTGTTGAGTCGGATAATGATGTGCAGTTTTATGTTGATCGCGCCAAAGATAAATCAAATAAATTTCGCCTGATGGGCTTTGGTCATCGTATCTATAAGAACTATGATCCGCGTGCAAAGATTATCCGCCAAACGTGTCACGATTTATTAGAGCATCTTGGTGAAAATAATCAATATCAAGAGTTGTTTGATACCGCTATGGAATTAGAGCGAATAGCACTTGAAGATGAGTATTTTGTATCACGAAACCTTTACCCGAATGTTGACTTTTATTCTGGTATTATATTGTTAGCAATGGGAATTCCGCTGAATATGTTTACTGTGATATTTGCAATGTCACGAACAGTCGGCTGGATTTCTCATTGGAATGAAATGGTACAAGACCCAGAATCACGCATTGGTCGACCACGTCAGCTTTATGATGGTGCGTTGCCGCGTGATTATGTCAAACTTGATCAACGATAAAGTCTGAATATTATGTATTCTTAAATGAGGCTTTTAACCCTAAGGAGAAAAAAATGACAATTAGTAACGCAGTAACTGCTTTTGCAGGTGTAATGATCATTATCAGTTTATTATTGACTCACTATGTTCACCCTAACTTTGTTTGGTTTACCGTTTTTATTGGTTTTAATTTATTCCAACAATCATTCACTGGTTTTTGTCCGGCAGCAATGATCTTCAAAGCAATGGGATTAAAAAGCAGTTAATCAAATCATTTACTGACCACATCATTGTGGTCAGTGATAGAATACCTCTTTTGAACGTTTTAGATTTCTATTCATGACAGCAGACAATCGTCTACAACAACTCACGCAATGGATTCATCAGGAAGCACCCTCGGCAAGTATAGAAGTTGCTTCTGCTGATGCGAGTTTTCGTCGTTACTTTCGCGTTAGTGATAAAGGCAAAACAAGCATTGCTATGGATGCTCCACCCGAGCAAGAAGATTGCTCTCCTTTTATTGATGTTACTCAACGATTACGAAATGTAGGTGTACATGCACCCAATGTTATTAGGCAAGATTTGGAGAGTGGCTTTTTATTGCTTGAAGATTTAGGCAGTACTCCTTATCTTGATCGCTTATGCACACAAACAGCCGATAAATTATACGGCGATGCAATCAATACACTCCTTAAAATGCAAACAGCAGATATTCAGAATTTACCTGAGTATGACGAAGCATTGCTACAACAAGAAATGCAACTAATGCCTGAGTGGTTTTTACAGAAACATCTTGGTATTACCCCATCTGATGAGCAACAGAAAACGATAGATAGAATCTTGATGGTGATTACAGCGGCAGTGCTCCAGCAACCTCAAGTCTTTGTACATCGTGATTATCATTCGCGTAACTTAATGATTCTTGAAGAGGGAAACCCTGGTGTTATTGATTATCAGGATGCTGTTTTGGGGCCAATCACCTATGATTTGGTTTCACTATTAAGGGACTGTTATATCCGCTGGCCAAATGAAAAAATTAGTAAATGGGTATTGATTAACTACAAAAAACAAGCTGAAGAAGCAGGGCTATTATCAAAGGTACAGGACAGCACTTTTATTCAATGGTTTGACTATATGGGATTACAACGCCATATCAAAGTATTGGGAATTTTTGCACGCCTTAACCATCGTGACGGTAAAGATAATTACTTAGATGATTTACCGCTGACGCTCCATTATGTAATGGAAGTAGCCAATAAATATCCGCTGACCAGACCATTGGTTAACTTATTTAATGAGTGGGAAATTCCTCAGAAAATTGGTTTACCAGAGTGAAAGCTATGGTGTTAGCTGCTGGTCATGGTACTCGTATGCGACCACTCACTGATCACACCCCAAAACCACTATTACAAGTAGGTGGAAAACCGTTAATCGTTTGGCATATAGAAAAGCTTAAACAAGCTGGTTTTCAAGACATTGTAATTAATATTGCTTGGCTAGGCGAACAAATTCCGAAAGCACTTAGTGATGGCTCACAATTTGGTGTAAACCTTTACTATTCTGATGAGCAAAACGAAGGCGCATTAGAGACAGCAGGTGGGATAGTAAAAGCACTGCCTTTATTAACAGAAACAGGTGATGAGCCTTTTTTAGTTGTGAATGGTGATGTTTGGTGTGACTACTCAATCACTAATAAAAATCCACTAATGGAGGGGAAGCTTGCTCACCTAATTTTAGTGAATAATCCAGAACATAATCCTGACGGTGATTTTTTACTTGAAGACGGAAATGTTAAAGCAGAAGGGAGTTCTAAATATACTTTTAGTGGAATAGGGTATTACCATCCAGATTTATTTAATGAACTACCTCACGGAAAACGCCCATTAGCGCCGTTGCTACGAGAAGCTATGCAAGAAAATAAGGTGACAGGGGAGTTCTTCTCTGGTGATTGGCGGGATATCGGTACGCCTGAACGACTGGCTGATTTAGATACCTTTTTGAGTAATGGCACCCCCCCCTTTTTTACATAATTGTACTGATAGAAGGGAACTTGGCGCAATAACTTAGTTTTTAAAGATAATCAAATTCAATCTTAAGTTCTAACTATTCCAGCTTTTAATTATTTTATACAGTGATGCTATTTCATTTTCTAGATTATTAGGAAAATTACTCAGTTTTTTACTCTTCCAGCTCTCAGTAAGCTTTTGAGCTGTTACTTTCTTAGTCCAGCTTTTTTTAATCAACTCTAGAGAATCTTCATCCAAGTAATCTTCCATTGTTCTAATGTCTGTATCACCTTCTTTGTACCACAAACCTAACTTTGCAGAATCCTCTAATAATTTATTGAACTGTGATTTAATATATATTTTTGCATTTTTAAAATTTGATTTATCGACGATCTCTCCATCAGCAGTTTTAACTGCATCACTATCAATTACAACATAAGCATTTCTTGAGAAAGAGAACATAGAAACTAGTTTTTTGTATTCGTTATCTTTTTTTTCATCGGGTTTAATCAGTGACAAGCTATCCAATAAAGTTCCACCAAACATATGGAATTCATAATCTCTTCCCTGCGTGAACAGTTTTACATTATTTTCTTTGGAATAGATTTCTAGCCATTTTTTAATGTAGATTACATCAGAAGGTCCTTCTACAGGTAATACCAGTGAATAAACTATTTTGAGAAAAAACATCATTAAGAGCAGGTAGAAATCTATTTTTTATTATTTCATCTGACTTCTCTGATAGTTTAGATGAGTTTATATAAGATTCCACTGTATTTGTAATACCAGCCCCACTACCTTCTATTTTTATGTGGTTACTATTTGAAAGCTCTGGTGTTATATCTCGTTCAGAAAATAATCTTTTGAATATTTTCTTTTCAAGTGGATTATGGATATTTCTTATAAGCTTTCTAAAATATTCTTGCCGATCTGAGTTTTCTCCAGATATAGCATCATTTGAAAATCCAATAATTTTTAGTCGAGTGTTACTTGTGCCTGCAATTACTAGTTTTCTACCCTTTTCACTGATCCAAGAAATGTAACCATCAGAGATACTCTCATCATCAGAAGGAACTAGCTGACTTAGGTTCTCCAGCTCTTCTTCTGTCAAAAGGGTCTTATAAGTAATATTATATGTAGAATCTAGCAAGCCATAGTCTAGACGTGTAACTTACTCAATAATGTCCAGTACCGAAGACTTACCTGAATTGTTTCGTCCAATTAAGATGTTAACTCTTTTGATTTTATCAAAAACTTTTATATTGTTGAAACAATTATAGTTTTTAACATGGATAGAAAGATTCTGATTATTCATATGTAAAGGTTCACTTCTTCTTTCCAATAACCTCAACTCCATCCTCTCCCCAAACAACAGCATATTGACCAAGACGTTTTTTCTTTTCCAGTGCATCAGTAACAGCTTTTGTAAGGCTTTCTAGCATTTTTGCACCTTCTTCTGAGGATTTTGACTTTAATTCTTTTCTCACAGTTCTGCTCCTTTTAGGAGTAATTTGAAATAATCATCGTTGAATATAGTTCTTTGTTTTCCAGCTTGTTCAAAGACCCATTCAGGAGTTTTTCCCATGTTCATAAAGCACTGAGTTCTATCAACCAAGTAGCTATATTCTAACAGTAAATTTTTTAGGCTTTTTGGAAAGCGTCTAAGTATATCTTTTTTAGGAATATTGTGCCCTCCGTGTGCGACTCGTTCAGCTACACGTTGAATGGAGAGCTTTACGTCAGGTAAGGCTAAATAGACAAGCTCTACTTCCCAGTCATTGCGTTGTAGATCTTTAATCAGTTTTAAATAAGTGCGCCCAGATAATGTGGTTTCAAAGGCAAAGTCTTCATCGCCTTGGCTGTATGTTTTTATTTCTTTTAAGAATAGGCGACTAGCCGTTAATAATTCTTTTTCTGGCGCTAGTGGTGATAGACCAGCAGCAATTAAATCTGCATTGATGAAGTTTTTACAGCCTGCTACCTGTGGCAGGTACTCCAGTGCAAACGTTGTTTTACCTGCTCCATTTGGTCCTGCGATAATCCAGCACTTTGGCATTGTGTACCCTATTGATGATCAAGTATTGATATAACAACACAGGGTCCATTATTTTTCTAGTATATTGTAATGGCACCCCCCCCTTTTTTACATAATTGCAATCAGGGGAGTTTTATTGCTGGAGTACTCGTTACTTCGATAAAACAGAATCAATATTAAGGTCAATTTTCTGACCAGCTTTAATAGACTTCTTTTCGGTGTATAAATCACCATTTTGGGAGATGGGTTGTCCTGATTTTGAAACTCTCGCGCCTACAATGACTTCTGAGAATGCTGAGAGCTTTAAGCTTGGCATCATTGCCATGGAATCATTTAATACAATTGTTGCAGGTAAGTCCTTCACTTGAATTTTAGCGGCAGCTAATGGCATAGGTGGACCACTCATTGCTTTGGCATAGACAAAGACTAAATCTGTGGGGTTGGCTTGGCTTTGCATTGCCTCAGATAGTGATATGGTTACGGTAATACCTTTACCATTGTTTGCAGTATCTTTGCTTACATTCTTAACATTTTCTTTTGGAGAGTTAGTTGTCGTTGATAAATTTAAAGTTTTCTTTTGCTCGTCTGTTAGCTGCGACATCGCATTAGTAATTAAAGAATTAACTTCTTCACGGTCACTGGGACTGTCTACCTGTAACAGTACTTTTTGCCAGCGCTTAATAGCCAAAGGGAAGTTTTTTTGTTGACTTGCTGCCATGCCCCCGAGCCATAGTCCTGTCCTGTTATCAGGCTCTATTTCAAGTGCTTTGTTGATTAATTCGACTGGGCGACCTGCTATTTCTCCCTTGCTTTGCATCGCCATAGAATCTGCTAGTGATAGCATAATATTGGCAGAATTTGGTTTTACTTTTAATGCGCGCTCATAAGCTTTTACCGCATCAGAGTAACGTTCTAGGACCATATAAGAGCGACCTAGCATAGACCAACCCTTAGCATTGTTTGGTTCTGCTTCGAGCTTTTTTTGTAAGCTCGAAACCATGGTGTCGATATCAGGTGTGCCATCTGCATTTTTGGGCACCTGAGCCATGGCTTTTTTAGATTCAAGTTCTTTGGTGTAAAACGGGTTGCCTACGTTGTTATAAACGGTGATAGCAATTGCAGGGATGAGTAGAACGATAAATAGAGTGCTTAACCATGAAGACTTTGAGCCGCCTTTCAGGAGATGCTCATCTGAATCAGTCGTATCAGAGAGTAAAGACTGTTCAAGTTCGTCACGTGTTGCTTGATAGTCTTCGCTTGAAACTTCACTCTGTTCAAAACGATTTTCTAAATCTCTTAATTGCTCGTTGGCAATAAAAATGTTTTGCTCACGACGACCATCTTGCAAGTTGCTTTGCTTTTTTAGTAAAGAGGGTAAAACGAAGGCAATAGCGATAAGTATAAGTATCGCGATAATAATCCAGAACATAGCTTATTTTTCTTTCTTTGAGTTTGGGGGAGTGTTTGATGAAAGAAGGTCTCGCATTGATTTGCGGTCAGCTTCGCTCATTGACTCTATTGGGTTACTTTTTTGTTTTCTGATCAATTTAAATAGAAAGTATAAACTTATTAATAAAAATATAGGGGGGCCTATCCATAATAATATGGTCTGCTTCTTTAAAGGTGGTTTATACAAAACGAAATCACCATAGCGAGCCGTCATATAATTGACAACATCTTCTCTTGTGCCGCCTTCAACCACCATTTTATAGGTTTTCTCACGCATATCAGATGCCAGTTCAGCGTTAGATTCTGCGAGGTTTTGGTTTTGACATTTTACACATCGTAGCTCAGCTATAAGTTGATTATAGAGAGCTTCTTGTTGATTGTTTTTAAAAGAATGGAATTCAATCTTTACCGCATAGCTTGAGCTTGTAAATACGAGTATAAATAAAAGTAGGATTGAGCGACTTAGCATTACCCTTTTTCCTCACGAAGTTTTTTGATCAAAGGAATTAGTTTTTCATCCACTGCTTTTTGATAAACAGGCCCAGTGAATTTATACCGAACAATACCTTTTTTATCCATAACAAACGTTTCTGGTACGCCTACTACGCCCCAGTCTAGACCAATGTCACCGTTGGTATCAATAGCTACAGCGTAGTAAGGATTGCCTAGTTGCTGCAACCAAAGCTGGGCTTTATTGCCATGTTCTTCTTGGCCATAATCTTTATAGTTTAAGCCAATGGTAGGTACTTTTTCTTTATCGATAAAACGAGTTAGTACAGCATGCTCGGCACGACATGAGTGACACCATGATGCCCATAGGTTTAACACCCAGACCTTTCCTTTCATTTCCTCAGTAGAAACTTTTTGTACAGAGCCATCGGCTGAAGCTTTTAGACGTGGTAAAGAAAATGGCGGAGCCTGTTGACCTATAAAAGGAGAAGGGATTAGTTTTGGGTCATTGCCTAAACCAAATAGCATTAAACCAACTAAAGCAGCGAATGCAACTAGTGGAATAAAGAATTTTGTATTCATTCTTGTGCTGAGTGTGGTCGAAGCATGGCACCCCCCCCTTTTTTTACATATTGCAAAGCACTGAATACCTCAATTGTTGAAAAAAGGGGGGGGTGCCATATCAATGTTTTTAAAGATACTGTCATGCTATTGCCCCACTGGGCTTTTGGGTGCCGGCTTTGCTGTTAATATTTGTACCATCTTTAGCTGGCTCAACTGAGATTTTCCTCATTCTACGGTAGCGTTTGTCTAATGCAGCGAGTAATCCACCAAGCCCCATAAGTATCGCGCCTAACCATATCCAGCGAACGAATGGTTTATGATAAATTCTGAAACTCCAAGCATTTTTACCTAGTGGTTCACCTAAGGCAATAAAGAGGTCACGTGTAAATCCTGCATCAATACCAGCTTCTGTCATGGCCATAGCATCTCGCCCGTAATCACGCTTTTCAGGGTGTATGGTTGTTACCAGTTTTCCATCTTTAGTGACTTCCATGGTGGCTCGATTTGCACTGTAGTTTTGGCCTTGGTGAGATTTCACACCTAGAAAGGTATATTTATAACCAGCCATTTCATAGCTTTGTCCACTTTCTAAGCGAACGTCTTTTTCTGTATCATATAGAGATACGACAGTAATTCCGATCACGCTCATTGCCATGCCTATATGGGCAATAACTGAGCCCCAACTTGCTAAGGGTAATTTGAAAGGTGAGCGACCAAGGCTGACTACCCACATCAATGCAGCGAGAGTTATCCAACTTGCTGCGAATAAGCCCAGCGTTGTTTTGATATTAAACTCAGATACTAGTAGCAATGGTAATACAAAGGCAATGACTAGGCTCGCTGCCAATGGAATCCAGACTTTCTTGAGAACTCTTGCGGGCGAGTCTTTTTTCCAGCGCAAAAAGAAACCAAAGCCCATCACGCTGTATAATATAATTGCTAAGGGAACCATGATGAAGTTGAAGTAAGGAGGCCCTACTGAAATCTTACCTGAGCCAAATGCATCAATGATCAATGGGTATAAAGTACCTAGCAAAACAGTGGCTGTCATTACCAATAAAATTACGTTGTTAACGAGTAAACCTGATTCGCGTGAGATCACAGAGAATGAGCCGATTGAGCGAAGCTTGTGAGCACGAAAAGCGAATAAGATTAATGATGACCCGATGACTGCCAATAAGAAAAATAGGATGAATCGACCACGTTCAGGGTCAGAGGCAAATGAATGAACTGATGTCAATATGCCAGAGCGAACGAGGAATGTACCTAATAAACTCAAAGAAAAACCAAGAATGGATAAAAGGATAGTCCAGGTTTTAAAACTGGCGCGTTTTTCTGTTACTGCTAGAGAATGAATCAAGGCAGTGCCAACGATCCAAGGCATTAATGATGCATTTTCTACAGGATCCCAGAACCACCAACCGCCCCAGCCAAGTTCGTAATATGCCCACCAACTGCCTAACGCTATTCCTAGGGTTAAAAATACCCAAGCGATATTCGTCCAAGGTCTTGCCCAGCGCACCCATGAAGCATCAAGCTTGCCTCCGATCATTGCTGCCATAGCAAAAGAGAAGGCTACCGATAAACCCACATAGCCCATATACAGCATAGGCGGGTGAATGGCTAAACCGAAATCTTGTAATAGAGGGTTCAATTGACGGCCCTCAACTGGAATACGAATTAAGCGTTCAAATGGATTAGAAGTGTCGATTATAAATAGCATAAAACCAACGCCAATCAGCCCCATAATACTTAGTACGCGTGACAACATAATCGGTGGAATGCCTTTGCTGAAGAAGGCAACAGCAGCACCCCATATGGATAGGATTAAGCCCCACAGTAATAACGAGCCTTCATGAGCGCCCCAAAGTGCTGAGACACGAAATATTGTTGGCATCTGTGTATTTGAATTACTTGCTACATATTTTACTGAAAAATCATTGGTGATAAATGCATAGAGCAAACAAAGAAAAGAGACAAACATGAAAAATAGTTGTCCATATGCTGCAGGTCGGGAAAGAGAAATCCACTGAAGTCGTATATTTGATGGTATTTTAGACGTTAAAAAACTAAAGGCAGAAGCTGCTACAACTGAACCAAGAATAAAAAGAATTATTTGTGGAATCTTCACTGCGACCACAGCTAATGGTTTTTCTAAGTACCACCAAATAGCAGTAAACAATATACTGGCAACCAAACAATAGAGGAATGTTTTCCAAAGAATAGCAATGAGCTTTTCCCATGAAAACCACTTCATGTCACCGCTGAGTGAACCTATCAGTGGAAATATGCCTTGAACGACAGCAACTGATAAAGCAAGAATTAAGGCAAAATGCCCAATTTCAGGAATCATAGGGAGCTTTCCTTTACTGGTGCGCTGCTTTTAGCTGGTGCACTGTGCTCTTTATTGAGAACATCTTTAAGCTCTTCAGGCATATATTCTGAGTCATGTTTAGCAAGAACCTCTTCAGCGATGAAGAGTCCTTTATCATTCATCTTGCCTCTAGAAACTTGGCTTTTACCCTCTTGAAATAGATCGGGTAATATCTTATGGGTCACTACCGTAATTTCGTTACCACGATTATCCTGTACCACAAAGCGCGCTTCTAATAGCGTATCACTGCGTTCGAGGCTGCCTTCTTTGACTAATCCACCAAGGCGAAAGATCGTACCTGCAGGGACTTCACCGGCTAAAACTTGTTCAGGGGCATAAAGGTAATTTAAATTACCTTCCATTGCTTTGCTAATCAGCGCAGATGCGGCACCTACTGTAAGTAATGCCATTAATACAAAAATAATTCGTTTGTTTCTTGGTTTCATAAAATTCACCGATGGTTAGCTACGCTGTTGTCTTTCTTCGAGTCGTTTAATACGCTTAACTTCTTTTAAAATAGAGCGTCGTTTAGATATCAAAAAAATGGGTTCTAGTAACATTAAAAGAACTGCTGCACCCATTGAGCCTAATATAAAAGGGGCATAATTGCCAAATAACTCAGACATTAGTTAATCTCCTTAAGTTTAGACACCCAGCTAGTCTTTCGTTCCCTTTGCAATATAATATTTCGGACGCGCATAAAAATAGCTGCAAAACTGTACATCCAAAAACCTAGAGTGGTCATCATGATACCGATCATGATATTAGGCTCTATATTTTTCATGGATGATTCTTGGTGTAGTGATGCGCATTGATTAGGGTCAGGACAATTCACTGCAGAATAAATAACGGGAACCAGCGCCAAGCCTACTAATGCTAATAAAGCTGATGCTTTATCTGAACGACGAGTATCCTCTATAGCTGATTGCAAAGCAATATAACCTATGTAAATGAATAGAAGAATGAGAAAAGTTGTAAGTTTAGGATCCCAATCCCACCATGTGCCCCAGCTAGTCTTGCCCCATATCGCGCCTGAAATCAAAGCAATTACGGTCATGATGGTTCCTGTTATTGAAGTGGCAGATGCCATCATGAATGATAAACGGGTATTAAAGATTAGTGCGACGAGTGCCCAGAAAACCATCATGATATAAAGCCACATTGCCATCCACACGGAACCTAGATGTACATAAATAATACGATAGTATTCTTTCATGCCATTATCGAGTGAATTTGGGGTTTTAAAGAAGCCCCAATACAAGCCAATAGCAATACATATAATTGCGGCAACCCAGAAAAAAGGAATCATCTTGCCAGCTAATGAATAAAAATTCATCGGGGCAGCATATTTAAACCAGTTTATTTTCATCTTCAAATCACATTATTAGGGGCTATTGTGAGAGCGGCGAAGCCTGCAGGTCTCTATTTGGTTACAGTATACCTTCTCTTAAAGGTAATATATTAACATAAGGCAACTTTTGTATCTGTTTTCAGGGGCTTACTCTAAAGATATTTTTAACGCAGAGGCTGTTGCCCAAGGTGAAAAAATAATGGAGAGTAATCCAAAGGCAGTCAGCAATAATAGATAGGGCTGAATACTTAATCCTTCTATCATGCTAGTCGAAATTGCACCAGATCCATATACTAATATAGGGATATAAAAAGGCAAGACTAGTAGCGAGACTAAGACGCCACCTCCACGCAACCCCAGTGTTAGTGCTGCTCCTATTGCGCCTATCATGCTTAAAACTGGGGAGCCAATTAATAAGACCAACATCATGACTTTAATGGTCTCAAAAGGCAGATGATAAAATAAACCGACTAAAGGAGATATTAGTACTAGTGGCAGTCCTGTTAGTAACCAATGCGCCACCATTTTGGCAAATACCATAATAGATAATGATTGTGGTGCAAGGATAAACTGCTCTAAAGTGCCATCAAGGTAGTCACTGGCAAATAAGCGATCAAGTGCTAAGGTTGATGCTAATAATGCTGCTATCCAAACGACTCCTGGAGCAATTTTTTTTAAAAACTCATCTTCTGTCCCAACACCTAAAGGGAATAGGCTGATAACGACGATAAAGAAAAATAGTACGGTGAATACTTCACTACGACGACGTAGTGCTAATAGTAAATCACGTTTTAGTAGAGTCCAGAATGCTTTGATCATTATAACTTTGCTCCAAATGAATTTAGAGATAGTCGTTTGATTTTACCAGAGGTCAAAGGCACTTCTTGATGTGTTGTTAATATTACCATTCCGCCATTATCGACATGCTTAGCAATAATAGATTGGAGCAATTCTACTGCAGCAATATCTAGCGCTACAAAGGGTTCATCAAGGATCCATAAGCTGGCTTTACTGATTAATAAGCGGGCAAGGGCGACTCGTCTTTTTTGACCTTGTGATAATTGGCTAGAAGGGAAGTCTTCAAAGGCATACAAGCCAATCGTATCTAAGGCTTCCATTAATTCACTTTCACTCGTTTGGTCACCTGCAAGCAGACAATTAAAGCGCAGGTTTTCTAAAACTGTTAAATCTGCTTTGATTGCATTTAAGTGGCCTAGGTAGAGCAATTCACTGCGAAAAGCTTCATCTTGTTTTTTAATTGTTTTGCCTTGCCAGAAAATCTCACCTTCATCGGGAAGATAGAGTCCACAAAGCGCGCGTAACAATGTTGTTTTGCCGCTGCCGTTATATCCTTCTAGCATCATTAGCTGGCTTTTATCTAATTGAAAAGATAGACCCGAGAATAGTTCACGGTCACCGCGAATACATTGTAGATTGTTAACTTCAAGCATCATAGAAAGGGAAGTGTATTATCTGATGCTTTTAGTAGCAATGGATTTATCTATCATATTCCTAGTCTGGTATAAACTTAAGCACATTGCCATTGATGCAATAGCGTTTATGCGTTGGAGCGGGGCCATCATTAAAAACATGACCTAAATGGATGCCTGAGCTTGCACTGCGAACCTCAGTGCGCGTCATGCCGTATTTACTATCTGAGTGCAAGGTAATAGCATCTTTTGCAGGATCAAAAAAACTTGGCCAGCCTGAGCTACTTTTGAATTTTGTTTTGGTGTAAAAAAGTATTTCGCCGGTAATAGGGTCAATGAATTTTCCTGGTCGCGTTTCATTAAGATTTGCACCAGTAAAAGGGCGTTCAGTACCATTTTTAAAAGCGATCTCTTGCTGCTTAGTGCTAAGTAAATGAGATCCTAGCCATTTCCAAAAGCGTTCTTTTTCGCTATTGTAGCCAGTATAGCGAGAAACCTCTTTACCGTTTTCAAATAACACAATGGTGGGTGTGGCAAAAAGTGTTTTTTTCAGTTTCCACTTATCTGGAGCTTGGGTACTTAATGTTGTAGTTATTTTTGTTTCAGCTTTCCAAGAGTTTAGTATTTCTCTTTTAAACATATCACAAAATGGGCAGTCTTCACTTTCAAAGACAATCAGTTGTCGTTCAAAGTTAAGCTTATCCGCATTTAATGGTTTTACGGGTTTAGAAAATTTTCGTTTAGAGCCAGGGAAAGCAACCTTGGTTCCTTGTAAGGCGCAGTATCCATTGGGGTTCTTTATCAGATAATCTTGGTGATATTCTTCAGCGGGCGCATAGTTTTTAAGCAGTGCGATTTCAGTAGTAATCTTAGCTAGTTTTGCTTCAGTCAGTTCTTTTTGGTAAATATCCTTTGTCACAAGTGCTAATTTTTTCTGGTTATCACTATTGTAAAAAATAGCACTGCGGTAAGTAGTCCCAATATCATTGCCTTGGCGGTCACCTTGGGTTGGGTCATGCGTTTCCCAGAAAGTAGCTAGAATAGTTTTTAAATCAACGATTTCATCATCAAATGAAACCTTAACGACTTCCGCATGGTTGCGAACTTTAGTATCCCCCGATCTTATTTTATTTTCATGGTTGATGATGCCCTTATAAGTTGCATTTTTATAATCACCGCCAGCATAACCACTTTCGACATTACTTACCCCCGGGATTTTAGCCATATATTTTTCAGCTCCCCAAAAGCAACCCATGCCAAGCACTATCGAGTCTGTTTTTGCAAAGCTGATATTATTCAATAATATGAAGAATAAAAGAGTGACTGTTTTAATAAAATTGTGCATCGGCTTGCCTTGGGTTTATGAATATTTTATAGAGCTTCCTCAATAACAAGTATATTATACGCATTTTCAAAGATGTAGGTTGCAGTTATGGAAGGACTTTTTACCATTGAAAACTTATTAACCTTGGGTATGTTGGTTATGCTCCAAGCTGTTTTAGGTTTTGATAATCTTTTATACATAGCGCTAGAATCAAGAAGGGTAGAGCCAAGTAAGCAGGCAAATATTCGTAAATGGGGAATTGGCCTAGCAGTATTGCTACGAATCGTCCTTTTATTTGCATTGTTAAAGGTTTTAAGTTTGTTTACTAGTGAGCTTTTCGCACTAGACATAAAAGGCTTTATTGAGGGACATTTCACCTTGAAAAGTCTGGTTGTGTTAATTGGCGGCGTATTTCTTATCTATACCGCGATTAAAGAAATTTCCCATATGATGATGCTAGAAGAGGATTTAAATAAAGAACGAAAATTATCTTCTTATGCCGCTGTCTTGTTTTCGATCGTTATCATGAACGCTATTTTTTCTTTTGATTCCATTCTAAGTGCAATGGCGCTGACTAAGAACTTCTATATTATGGCGACTGCTATTCTCATCGGCGGCGTACTAATGATCTTTTTAGCTGATAAAGTCACTGTATTTTTACAAAAGAACCGTATGTACGAAGTCGTTGGTTTATTTATTCTTTTACTCGTGGGTGTCATGCTCCTTTCTGAAGGTGCTCATGATGCTCATCTTCATTTATTTGGCCATGAAATTATTGCAATGAGTAAAAGTACATTCTACATGGTGATTTTTGTTATGGTGATTGTAGAGATGGTACAGTCGCGTTATCAAAAGCGATTGCTCGGTTTAAAAGGAAAATCTGGTTAATAGAGGCAGTAATCTAAAAAACTATTAAAAATAGTTAATTTATCATTAAAATAATTTAGGTTTTGTTGTACTATGACTTTAGAAGGATGCTGATTAATTTCGACATTAGTAATGTCGAATACGGGAGTTGATCAGAACGTTCCTCGTGAGATATATTTTTTTGTTTATTAAAAATAAAATATTTATATCTCTTAAGAAATGCTGCTTACCCCGAATGCAGGAGTTTAGTTCTTCTGTTCGAGTTAGACATTTAACTAATGGTGCTAACTTATTTCACAAATACAGTGTTTCTAGGGCCCCCTATACAATAAGGACGTATGCTATGAAATACACCGCTTTTAAGTGCATAATTTTTCTTTTGCTAATGAATGTGTTCACCATTCAGGCAGGAGCTGAAGGATTACAAAATTATTTACAGAATACCGAAACAGAAGTGGGGTCCACATCTTTAGCAGATTCAACGCCTATAGCGCCTATAGTACCCATTGTAAAAGAATCGGCGGTTGTTAAACAAGCTTCATCAACTCCTTTCGACTCAAACGAATCCATATTAAAAATCATTGAATTGGTTGTGGCTGGCGTTGTTGCATCAGCTTTGATTATTTCACTTTTAGTCTTGTTTTTAGGTCGCTGGTTAGCGAGAAGAGATAAAAATCTGATACAGCAGTATCGGACTGAGGCTGAGCAAAATGTTAGTCATATTACATCAGCAACTAGCTCCATTCGTGAATTTGAGAAAGAAACGACTCAACTCATCCAAGAGATGGAAGAACATAAGTCTGAGTTTTCTTCTCAAAAAGATGTGATTGATATAAAAACTAAAGATGTGCAAAAAGCAGCAGAAAAAATTAAAAAACAAGAAAAAGAGCTGATTCAACTTTCTGATAATGTCACTAAAAATATAGAGAAAATTCAAACGCGGTGGGATGAGCAATTGCAGCAAACTATTGCTACTACAGATAAATTACAGAAAGACTTAGATAAAAAACTCAATACGGTTAATGACAGTGTTGTCAAAATGCAACAGCAAAAAGATTTGTCTCAGGATATTCTAAAAGATTTTTTGGAGCAACATGACCAGCAGGGTAATTTAGTTCATGAGAATTCGGAGCTTTCCTTAAAAGTAAATAGCAAGCTAGAAGAGACTTACAAAGAGTCGACGGTACTAATAAAACTATTAAATAAGAATCAAGGCAAAGTCGAAAAAGCACTTAAGAACTTTAATGAGAAGCTTACAGGGTATGAAGAGCAGGCTTATGAGCAGTTCGATACCAGTTTTCAAGTAGCCGACTTAGCGCGTCAGGAATTAACTGCTAATATAGAAGAAAGCCGTACTCACATAGAGACCATGCGCCGCCAAGAAGTACAAAGTCATACTTTGAATTCACAAACGAAAAAGAATTTAGAGTCTCTTGATTATTCAAAAATTGTTAAAATATCAAATACTCTAGATAGTACCCAAGATATGTTCAACGAGATGCATACCAAAGTTGAAGATACTAGAAGTATGCTTGATGAACTTAAAGAAATAGAGACAGATATAAAGAAAACAGCCAGTAAGGTTGAAAGAAAGGTAAAGGTTGGAATAATAGAGGATACAGAGTTATCTGATACTGATACTCAGCAGATCGAAGATATCATTACAGATATGGGTGAGGAAAAAGAAGCAAGTATTGAAAACCTTTCGGAGTCTTTAGCAGGGAAAACATTAGAAAATCTTTCAGATAAAATAGATATTAAAGTAAAAACTGAGAATGAAGCTGAAAAAATCAATGATTCAGATGAAGTCGAAGAAGAAGAAAGTACGACAATAGAACTTACTGACTACAAAATGGCAAATGCAAACAATCCAATTCCTTTTTTCAGGAACTTAAAGCATAAGTAAAAAGTGAGCCATCCTTGGCTCCCAGTTGTAAATTCCTTATTAGTAATTATAGGGTTAAAGCAAGAACGCTATAATTGTCTAAAGTCAGTCCCTGACTATCAACTGGTAAATCCTTATCTTTTCAAAAGGAGATTAAATACCACTCTCTGTGGATGCAAGGAATATATCAGTACTTTATTTTTTTGTGGGTCTCTATAATTATAAGCGGTTGATGTTTTACGATAAGAGCATGTAATTATTTATTTTTTAAGTCGAAACCTCAAACTATTACACCTCTTGTGTAAAGATCTCTTTGTATTTCCCACTTTCAAATATATTTTGGAGTAAACCCTGATTGAGTCGGTGTGCGGGACTTTTTGCTGTGATTTTCCCATGGATATGACCACCTGATAGCATTAAATCACCTACTAAATCGAGTGCTCGGTGTAGAATTAATTCATCAGTCATTCGAAAGCCGCCTTTATTAATGGCTTTATTACCTACCAAAACGACTGCAGTGTTTGTGTTTGCTCCAAGGCAAATAGGATCTTTTTGAAAACGAGTGAGTTTAGCCAGTAAGCCATTTCTTAATCGCCCAAAGGTTCTAGCATTGGCCATTTCATCTTTGAAAATTTCAGGAGTGATTTTTCCACTCCAATAAAGACAACCAAACTTTACCAGTGTAATTGTGATATCAAGGTATAAGGCATCGGCTGGTTCTATGCTGATACTGCGTTGGCCTTCAGTAAATTCTACTTTTTCTGTAACACTAAAAATTGATCGAGGTTTTTGTTGTTTGGTAATTTTTTGTTGAGTGATCTCTTTGATAAATGGTTTTGCGCTTCCATCTAAAACAGGAATTTCATCACCATCCACTTCAACAATAATGTTATCTATACCGCAGGCATAAAAGGCAGCCATTAGATGCTCTATGGTTCTTACATGGTGCCCATTATTTGCAACGATGCAGGTGCACAAAGGCATTGTTTTGGTAGATTGCCAATTTGCAGTAATCTCAGTACCTACAGCCTTTTTATCTATTCGCCTGAAAACGATGCCATGGTCTACAGGTGCAGGTAATAGTGTAATTGTATTTTTTTTGGCAGTATGAAGTCCAGGCCCATGAAAACTCAAAGGTGATGAGATAGTTGCTTGTTGATTGTCCATTCAGGAATGATATCAGCCTAAGTTGATCTTATTATATCTGCATCAACAACAGTGAACAAACAAAAATACACCTCCCTGTAGTTAGTGAAACGGGTAGAGCTTAGGGAGGTGGATATTATTGGTGTTTTTGATTACGTTTTAGCTTCCTCGGGGTACATTTTAGCAACGGGTCCACAGATTAATTCATCTGGAGAGTACACAACCGAAGTGTCTTTGTTGTCATAATTCAAGTTGTAAAGAAAATGGCGAATACAGGCTAAACGCGCACGTTTTTTATCATCAGATTTAACCACAACCCAAGGGGCATCGGCCGTATCAGTATTAAAGAACATCGATTCACGTGCTGAGGTGTAGTCATCCCATTTATCTAATGACTCAACATCAACTGGGCTTAACTTCCATTGTTTAACAAGGTCATGCTTACGTGAATGAAAGCGACGAAGCTGTTCTTGTCGGGTTACAGAAAACCAATATTTGAATAAAATTGTTTCAGAATTAACCAGCATGCGTTCAAATACAGGTGCTTGGCGCATAAATTCTAAATGTTGGTGTTTACTACAAAAACCCATCACAATTTCTACACCTGCACGGTTATACCAAGAGCGGTCAAATAAAATCATTTCACCTTTGGTGGGCAGATGATCAACATAACGTTGAAAATACCACTCTCCAAGTTCCCTTTCTGTTGGTTTTTCTAAAGCAACAACCCGTGCAATACGAGGGTTTAAGTGCTCAGTAAAGCGTTTGATTGTTCCACCCTTACCCGCGGCATCTCGTCCTTCGAAGATAGTGACAATTTTTTGGTTCTCTGTTCTTAGCCACTTCTGTACTTTCAATAGCTCAATTTGTAAGAGGCGCTTTTCACTCTCATACTCTTTGGTTTTCATTTTAATGGAATAAGGATATTCTTGTGCAGCATGACTGATTTTAAGTAGATCTTTACCTTTAGTGAATGACTTTGAGTTCATTACCTTGTCAGAATCTGTTAGTGAGATGAGTAATTTTTTTGCTTCAGCTTTAGATATTGGCTTTTCTTCTTTTAAGGGTGTAGTTTTTGTAACAGGCATGCAGGTCTCCTTATTTGAATAATTATTCATATAGTTATAGTACAAATATATACCTGTATAGCGCAATTAGGTATGATTTATAGCAATAATTAATAAGGTTTACCTTCAAATGGCTGAGAGAATTCAAAAAATACTATCCCGAGCGGGCTATGGTTCACGTCGAGAAATCGAACGCTGGGTCGCAGCAGGGGAAATTACTGTTAACGGTGTAGTAGCAACAGTTGGTCAAGCAATCAGTGAGACAGACAAAGTGGTGCTGCGCGGGCAGTATTTAAAGTTATCAAATAAACTAAAAGCACGGCCACAGGTTTTACTTTATCACAAACAAATGGGTGAAATATGTTCACGTAATGACCCCGAAGGTCGCCCCACTGTTTTTGATAATTTGCCCAAGCTCAATAGTGGTCGTTGGATACAGGTAGGTCGCTTAGATATTAATACTGATGGTTTATTGTTGTTTACCACAGATGGTGAACTCGCCAATCGTTTAATGCACCCATCTTATGAAATAGAACGTGAATATGCCTCAAGAATTTTAGGGAATGTCACCGAGGAAATCATTGAGAATCTAAAAAAAGGTGTCATGCTTGAGGATGGCGAGGCCAAATTTAACAGCATAATATTTGATGGAGGGGTGGGTGCGAATAAGTGGTTTCACGTGACTTTAAAAGAAGGCAGGAACCGTGAAGTCCGTCGCTTGTGGGAATCACAAGACTTAATTGTTAGTCGACTAAGACGAATTCGCTATGCCAGTATTGAGTTAAAGCGATCTTTACAGGCGGGTGAGTTTGACGATTTAGACATTAAACTGATGCGCCAACTTTATGAAAAAGTTGGGTTGACTCTTGATGAAGAAAACTTCCAGTCTAAGAAAGATTATCTGAGTCGGAAAGATAGAAACAAGAAATTTAAGTACGGGAATAAATCTTCAAAGGGATTTAAGAGGAAGCGCTGATAAAGTAGTTTAGGTATATCAATTGTTCAAAAAAGGGTGGGGTGCCATATGGCTATTTTTTGTCAATTTTTTTATCAAATTTAATTACAGCATTTGCATGCGCTTTATTGATTAACGGGAGTATTTTTTCAATGTTTTTTTGTGACGGTGAGAGTATACAAACCCAAGACATCCAAGCATAAATTGGATGAGGCATGAGCGCATCAATTTGAGTAAAGTCGTGACCTGTATCAACGACACCACCTTTTTCAGGGCGTTTTGGTTTATCTCCAAATATAGCGATATAATCATCTTTAGGAATACCGATACTGAGCCTAAAGATATTTTTACGTGAAAGATCAGAAGACTTATCATTGTCACCGTTTTTTTCTTTGATGGTACAAAAATAGACACCATTTGGTAGTATATTTTGAGGGTTGTAAAACAAGGATGTTTCCCCCCAACTGCTTTTAGGTTTTACGCCATCAAGCTGGCTAGTGATGATGGTTATAATTTCATTTGGTGTCATCAACTAATTCTAGGATAAATGTCCCACTTTCACCATAATTAAAGTTTCTTCTTCGACTCTAGGAAAGTGACTGCTCATATGAGGGCTACGAATCCAGCTTCCTGTTTTGTACTCCCCATGTTCATCTATAAACTTACCTTTTAGAACAAGAACTTCTTCGCCGCCAAAATGCGTATGTTGCTGGAAAATTTCATTTTTTGGCCACCAGACTAATGCAGTGCTTTCAGTGTTAAAAGCATGTAATGGCATTACTTTTAGGTTACCAATGCCACTTCCCCAGCTTCTATCCTTTGGTTTAATAACTATCTGTTTGGAGTCACCTTGTTGAAATTGATCGAGCTTAACAAAGAGTGTGCAACCCTCTTTAGTAAAAGGCTTATGATCTGACCCAGGCGGGTTTCTAATATAAGTCCCTGATGGGTAGTCACCATTCTCATCTGAAAAAACCCCTTCGATCACATAAAGCTCTTCACCTTGAGGATGGCTATGTCTTGGGAAGTAAGAGCCGGCTTCAAACTTAACAAAACTGGTGGTATGTCCAGACTCTGCTGCCTCTCTTTCTAAGGGAATTCGGGATACGCCATCTGCTCGACTAGATTGCCAGTCTGTATCACTCAAACGATGCTTAGCAACTTTCGCAAAGTCCATATTTAATCGTAAATTCTGATTCATAATTGATTCCTGATACGTTTTATTTTTTCCGAAACTCCTCAACAGGCAAGCCAGCAATTCCCCAATTATCCATATCCACCTCATCAATAATCACAAACGTAGTAGCGGGGTTTTTGTTAAGAACTTTTTCTAGTAGTTCGGTAGTTCCCTTTATTAATGCTGCTTTTTGTTCTGCAGTTGCGCCTTCTTTAGTAATTTTGATATTTACATATGGCATTTAATATTCTCCTGCTGATTTCATAAGCAGATCATTTTGAGAAAGAGTAGAAAGTATTCTCAAAATGATCTGTTTTTAGCGTTCTAATTATAAAGCGCTAACTAATTAACCCTTCAGCCCGCATCGCATCTTGCACACTTTTACGACTGGCTATTTTCTCTGAGTATGCACTTATATTAGACCATTTTTTAAGATCAATACCTGTAGGTGCTGTCCAGCTTGCGATAACAAACATATAAGCATCTGCGATTGAGAATTTATCGCCCATTAAATAATCTTGTTCTGAAAGTAAATCATCCAGATAATCCAATTTAGATTCCACGTTAGCAACTGCTCTCTTTTTTTCCTCATCACTGACATCTGAGAATAAAGGAGCAAAACCTTTATGAAATTCAGAGGTTAAATAATTCAAACGCTCATGTAATTTTGCACGTTCAAAGGTACCATTTTTAGGAACTAACCCTGCCTCAGGCGAACTATCAGCGAGATACTGCATAATCGCAACACCTTCAGTTAATGTATCACTATTATCTAGTTGAATTGCAGGGACGTAACCGTGTGGGTTGATTTGAGTAAAGTCATCACCGTGCTCAGTTTTTGAAGTGGAAAAATCAACTTTAACCAGATCAAAGTCTTTGTTTATTTCTCTTAAAACAATATGCGGAGCCAGTGAGCAAGCACCTGGGCTATAGAATAATTTCATGTTTTCTCCTTTTAGTTTATGTGAACAACGAGAAGAAGGTTACATTTTAAAGTTACTAAAAGAAACTATAGAACATTAAAATACTTAATTAATAAGTTACCGCGTGGTAACTAATAGGTACTCGTGGTAACCTAGTATTATTCTTAGCTAATGATTATTGTGTGTACTTTATGTCTTTGAAAGTAAGAAAGAACCAAGCCCCTGCGCCACGCTGCCCACTAAATGAGTGTATGTCGATTATTGGAGGGGCGTGGACGGTTAATATTATCTGGTATCTGAGTGCTGGACCCCGTCGTTTTAATGAGCTTCGTGTTGACTTACAGGGTATTTCTGCAAAAGTTTTGACAACTCGTTTACGTGAACTAACAGAAAAAAAGGTCATTCATCGTGAAGTAAAACCAACCTCGCCTCCTTCTGTAGAATACTCACTAACAGAAGAAGGGCAGGAATTAAAGCCTGTGATTGAGGCGATTGTATCCGTAGGTGAAAAGCTTAAAGGCACAGGTAAATGTGAGTTAAAAAATTGATGTCATCTTTGGGCAATCAATACAATTGTCTAAAAAAAGGGGGGGTGCCATATTGTTTTAATTATTCTCATTCTTCCTATTAGGAAATAAAGGTACGAGCACTAATACTAGATAAACCGTATTTAAAATAGCATTCGAAGTAACTCCCGATGCGATTGATCCAACGCTGTCTATGATATACCAGACCACCATTGCGAAAATTGTTGTATGCATAATTCGCCTATTATTGTCTTTTATTGCAGGTACAACAATGCCTCCTAAGAATATTGAAATTGCAGCTAATAAGCCTGCCGCAATCGAGGTTAACCATTTTGTATTATGATCAAGTGGTTTTGATAAGTTATCTAATGGCCAATCAGAAATATCAAGGATAAAACGTGATGGTAAGTTGATAGAGTCATAAGGAGCTAAACCCCATAGAACTGAATAAATTGCAAAAACAATGGCAGTTGCCATCATCATATTTGCTCTGAAATTAATGCTCATAATGTCACCAGAATTAAAAAATACAAATTTTAATGACCTGCTAGTATTAAAACAATTACCTCAGAGGTAACAGTATTCTATAAATAATTCTGAGATAATGATTCTATGTTGAATTTAACTTCAAATAAAAATACCTTTGGCGCAATGCTTAAAAAATGGAGAATGTTACGTCGTTATAGTCAATTGCAGTTAGCCATAGAAATTGATGTTTCTAGTAAACATATTAGCTTTTTAGAAACGGGTCGCTCAAGTCCAAGTCGAGAAATGGTTTTGAAAATAGGTCTATTTTTATATTTACCTAAGCGTGAAATTAACCAAGGGTTATTAGTGGCAGGCTTCGCACCAGAATTCCCAGAACTATCAAGTGAACATAAAGATTTAAAGCCCATTTTTATGGCAATTCAAACCATGATAGATAACCATATGCCGTATCCTGCGCTAGTATTAAACCAAAACTGGGATGTGGTTAATGTTAATGATTCTGCTAAGTTAATGCTGACAGAAGTAGGGTATTCTGGCTTTAGTAATCTTATAGAAGCGATGATTTCAGATAACCCTGAAACTTCTAAAATTCTTAATTGGCATGAAACCGCTTCGGCTGTGCTATCGCGGCTGCGCTATGAAATAAGTGTGTTAGGAGGTAGTGATTATTTAGAGGGTTTAGAGCAGGAACTGGCTAAACGCCTTGCTCCCAATAATGAGTTTCTAGGCGCAGAAGGCGAACAGATAGCTATTTCAACACGCCTAGAAATTAAAGGTAAAGAGCTGTCATTCTTCTCAATGATTACCCAACTTGGAACCGTTCAAGACGCCATTGTCAGTGAGCTTAGAATAGAATTGATGTTTCCTTTAGATGACCAAACACGTGATTATTATAGGCAGTTTTAGCAAGCTAGAGTGCAGCAACTTATGTTTGAGTTTGTTTGTTTTGAAGTATTCTTAGTTCTTCACTCAAGCTTTTTATTTCCTTTTCTAGCGATTGCACTGAGAGTTTAGACACTTGAGATTTTCCTGATTTTTTTCTACCATTAGATCTCCAGCTTTCAGTTCCTTTTCTGGAACTAGCTAACTGAGTTTTTTTTTCATTTATTCTATTTAGTAATAATTCTTTTTCATTCATTTTCTTATACCCAATATCCAATATTGAATATATTGTAAAGCATACCCGTACTTATTAAACGAAAATTTATTTTTAATTCTAGAGATATAGCCTCACTTTAACATAGCTTTTAAATATAAGATTAATTGAGCAGCCCAGGATAGGCAATAAATTAATAAACAAGCAGCTACAATAAGA
>CAZWEA010000028.1:0-27068 GCA_964632635.1 uncultured Cocleimonas sp.
ATTTTTAACTCGGTTATCGCCTTGTTTTTAAAAGCGTTGCACTCATACCACATCAATCCTTAATATCCCTTACATGTTTATCTTTCATTTAGAGATAAACTTCTGCTATTCAATTTTTGAAATACCATAACCTGTCTCCAGTTAATTCTAATAGGTAGCTTAATCCCCTACCCCCACGGCACAAACCATTCTTACACTTAAGGGGGAATATCAAATTTCTTTATTATTCTTTTGTGTACTTATCTACCACTCTCTCTGTGATTTTCTTAACAGCAGAATACTCAAGATGAATTTGATCATCCTGCCATAATTCATCTCTATTAGAGAGCATTACACTTTCGTAGCTAGGAAAATATTCAACCCTGTCCGATTTATCTGATTCAATTTCAGCGGCAACCCGTAACACTGACTTTGAATACATATTCGCCTCGATAACATCTTTATCTCTAAATGTTCGAGCCAAAGGAATAGGGGAAACAGTCAACATAATCCATGCATTATCTTTAGAGTGAATCTTTAACAGTTCTATAATTTTTGAAACACTATCAAAAACATCTGTTGGGCCTAGAGCTTCAAAGAAAAAACGATTCTTATGTTGCTCTATTATCTTTTTTGGTGGCATCTCATTGAGGTATACTTTATTTTTATTATCCCACCAGACCTCTATCAATCCTAAAGTAACGATAATTACATCTGCGGAAGTTACGAAATCTTTAATTTGTTCTTTGATAGATTCTCTTCTTTGAACCCCACGTTCAAAACTAACACTTTGATTAGAATGAAGCTGGAAATCAAAATACATATTATTATCACCTTCAACCAAAAAGTCTTTTGCTGAATAGGAATCATTAAATGCATATTCAAGCTCATTTAGCATCGATTGAGGCGTGTACTTATTTAGCAGGCCTGAATGTAGCTTTGTACCTTGCCACAGCTCTTCAGGAGGAAAGCGAACATCTGCTGAAGGCACATTAAACTTTGCTTCCTTCAAAGCTAGCTCAATATTTCGAGCAAAACATGAACCGATTGTAAAAATCTTATCTCCTTTTGAAATACTATGTTTAGGAGTTACATCAGGAACACATAATGGCTCAATCCGATTTCGCGCACCTCTTGAAGGCCATTTTGCAGATTTATTATGAAAAGTTTTTTGATAAGCCTCCTCTCCATCAACCCTACCCTCAGAAAGCCCATAAGCAGTAGCTTTCTTTCTCAAAAAATTAAACAGACCTATATTCATAAACAAATACTCTTCATAAATTTATTTTTTAAAATTATTAGACACAAGAAAACTATCAAATGCTTCTTTCACCGCACTCTCATTCACATTTAATAAAATTCTATCTAGGGTATCTTTATGCTCTGAAGATAAATCAGGTATTGCTCTAACTACATCTTCATACCTTTGAGTTACAAATTGTTGAGCAATTTCAATTTTTTCGGCAAGATTACACTTCACAAGGAACAAAGAATAACTTTCATTATACTTTTCTATTAATTCAGCACTGATATCAACACTAATACACTCTTTATCACTACCTGGATACCCTCCCCTGTTAGTCTTCAATTCAAACTCTGCATTACTTCGATGCTCACTCTCTATCTCTCTCATTCCACGACCGAGAATTGATACATATTCTATGGGGCTTCTATAAATACGATGAAGAATATAATAGTCTTTAATATCACCAAACTTTTGATCACCTGAAACTGAACACTTATGTTCTCGGTCATCATAAAATGGCGAGCCATCAGCTAATATGTACTCCCCATTATCACAAGAAATATTATGTGGAAAGACTGTAGAGACAGTGAGAGAAGTACTAAAGATAGTTTTTACTAATTGATGTTTCAATAGCGTATTTGAAATATCAAAAGGCCTACCAAATAAATTATTTTCATTATGCTTCAGGGCCCATTCAAATGAAACAATATCTGGGCTATTTAGCCCCAAAAGACAATCTTCTATTGATGTACTAAAATCGAGAGGCACCCAAAACTCATCGATATCGAGAAAAAGCAAATAAGTAAACCCCTCTTTAGTAGAGTTCTTCAATATTTCAGAATAAGCAATATGCTGAAATACACCACCTTCTTTTTTTTCAAAAAGTGGGTCAGCATTTATCACTTTTACAGTAGACTCTTTCTTCTGTATTTCATCTAGAATCTGGAAACTATTATCAGTTGTATTATTGACATAGATTTCAATTTCATCAAAACCAAAATATAAGTGATGATGTATCCACTCGGGCAAATAAGCCGCTTCATCTTTAGCTATCGCTGCCAACTTTACTTTTATTTTAGAACTCTTACTTGATGAGCTTTTAAAATACTTTCCAACTACTGGTAATTTCTTTAATAGCATTTAAGCCCCTATCTTTCCTATTCTTCGCCAGTCATAAGCAACACAATAACTAGAGTAATCCAAGTACTCAAGGGTGTACTTTTTATCAAATTTAGACATTGCACTTGTCAACACTTTGTTTGTAGCAGTCGTTGCATCATGGAGAAACAAATCATCCTCAAACAAACCATCTGCAAATAATATCTCACCTTTCGGCGCAAGCTTAGCTAGAACTGCCTGCCAGAGTTTGGCTTTTTTAGAGTCATGCATTAATTCTGGATCTACAATACAAAAATCAATCTGAGCTTCAACTTCTTGTAGTGCTTTTAGAAAATCATCATCATTTTGATTGACTGAAACCGTTTTAAACAACTTACTTAAAAAACTCTGCATTGATTTATCCTGTGTTAAAACCATGCAGGTCTCACCACGATAAATATGCAAACTATTTGCCAAAACTTTCATTATGCTGCGCCCAAAACCGGTCGACTGACATTCTGGACATTTTTGGATTAAGTCATTTTTTGCAGTTTCTTGAATAAATAACTTTCCTTGCCAACCACAAACATTACATTTATTTCCATTTTCTTTGCTTAATGAGTCAAATTCAGTCGTTACTGCTTCTATTGTAAACGGGTGGGCAATAACTGTTCTCTCACTCGTTATTGCCGTTAATGTGGGACGGGTTTTTGTGGTTAAAGAGGCGACTTCCGAAATCTCCCCTAAGCCGTAGCCCAAGCTTTCAATATAATAAGACATCTCAATATCCATGCCACCATGTGGTGTTGCTGGATTAAAACCACCATGTTCGGCAACAAAATCCCTGCGTATTATGAAAATCCCTCCCTGCACATGCCTAAAGGTACGCTCTGGATTTTTTTCGGCGAATTCTGGGTTTCGAAATTTTTCAAAATTTGGATGATCAACATATTCATTACCATAGATGTACTTGGGCATTTGAGCATGATGACCTGCCAACGCATCATTAGGATTATTTCGCATATGCTCCAACAAAGGCCTTTCCCAACCATGGCTTTTTATAAAGCCTTCTTTACTGCAAATATAAATTGCAAACTCACTATCTGACAACTCTAATGCAATGTTTGAAGAAGGCCCACAGTATAAGTTTTGTGTTTTTCTTATTAATCGAATATTAGGATAGTTGCCGACTTGTTCACAAAGTTCTAACCAAAACTCATCATCACTATTATTATCAATTATGGTCAAAGTAAATGGAGTTGTAGTGTACTTAAAAATACGCTTTATAATTTCATACGTTTCTGCACTGTCTTCATATTTCTCAGTATTAAATGTTACTAAGAATATCTCCAGAGTATAGCCCTGCCATGTATCCAGAAGCATTTGCATTGTTTGTTTCACACCAATCTTCTTATTAAGAAATTGCTGTGAACGCTTTACCATTGCTGATATTTTTTGGCTAGACATACTCTTTAATTTAAGTACGTATTCTGCAATCTTCTCTACATCTCCAGCAGGTGCTACGAGTGCCTCGACTCCATCAGTTAAGTAATCTGGAATTGCCGCAATATCTGTAGTAATGACAGGCAACCCCATTGCCATAGCTTCAAGAATAACCGTTGGAAATCCATCCATGTCACCATTGTCTGCAACCACGCAGGGCGTTATAAGAAAGTCATATTCTTGATAAGCTTTTGCAACATCTTGTTGATTATTTAACGCCCCTTTTAAGATGACATTATCCACACCTAGTGTTTCAATTTGTTTTCTATAGTCTTCTTCGAGAGGACCATAGCCATAAATATCAAACACTATGTTTTCATCTTTTAATAAAGCTGCCGCATCTATTAAGGTACTAATTCCTTTTTTCTCAACAAAGCGCGTAACAAGCACACCACGAAGTATTTCTTTATTATTGTTTACTTTATATGGCACCCCCCCCTTTTTTGTGAAATCAGCAACGTTTACTGCTTGAATATTAAAGGCAATTTTCCCTGATGGCACACCACACTCTTCAATAAATTTCTTATGGAATTCACCATGCACCAGCACCTTTAAACACAGTGGGTGACGACTAATTTCACCAATATTATTTCGATTTTTATTTTCATTGTGAAAAATATCCACAGCATGTGGCATAAATGTAAAGGGAATATTTGCTTTCACACAGGCAGGATATGTAAGCTTTGTTGCGGTTGGATAGGCGAAATGGCTATGACAGAGGTTTCGCTGATGCTCTATCAGAAGTTCCGTCAGCTGATCCGCATCTTTGACTTGGTATGAATCCACCTCAAAATCAAGTGTTGCTGCTTTATCAGGCTGTATAGAAAAATAGACAACGACATCATATCCTTGTTTAACCAACCACTTAATTTCTTCCATCACAAAGGTCTGAGAGAGCGCTGGAAAATCCCATAACACATAAGCAATTCTTAAGTAGTCTAACTCATACCTCAAACGCTCTTGAAAATGCAAGTCATAAATATGCTGACGATTATCATCCAAGCTAACCGTTGTCGTAATATTTTTTAAATTAACATCATCAAGGATGTAATCCACACCCACAAACGGTATTAAAGCGGGTTGATAATACTTTGTATATTTTATTATCAGCTCCCAATCCACCAAGCGTTTTAATTTGGTATCAAAGCCACCACACTGTTTATATAGAGACCTCTTATGAACAAATACATTAAGATCAATAAAATTAGCATTGAGTAAGTCTTTACGATTATATTTTTTAGCGAGAATTTTATTTTTATTATTGTTTTCATCATTTTTATCATGCCGCTCTAACGCAGCATAGGCACAGTTTAGCTCATCATTTTCACTAAACGCCGCCGCCATGATTAATAGATAATCTGCGCGCCAGATGTTATCACTATCAAGGTAAGCAATTAATTCTCCTGTTGCCTTCTTTAAACCTGAATTACGTGTTGCACTGACTCCTAGGTGCTCATTTTGCAGAATTTTAATCAAGCCATCTGAGATTTGTTTTTGATAATTGTTACTTAAAAGCTCTATGGTGCCATCACTACTACCATCGTCTGAAACTATAATTTCATAGGGTAAGTAGCTTTGCTCTAGTATTGAATCTAAAGACTGGCAGATACTATTTTCTCTGTTCCATGTTGGCATTATCACAGATATTTTTATGGGTGACTCTGCTAATTGTTGTTTCGAAAACTCAATAAGTTTCGGAGGTATATTCCCATTAACAACCTTCTTCTTTTTCTCAAGTATTTCAAGGGCAGTGAGTGACTTATCCCAATAATTTTCGGAAATAGGACCAAGTAATTTTGTGCTTTGCTTTTTAATGCTACTTTGTACTTTTTTCGGCTGAGTAAATGCAGACCCTCTTTTACCATATAAAACAACGGGATCTATTTTACGCCCTTCTTTTTTACCACTTCGAATATAGTGCACCAGAGGGTTGATTTTAACTCTATCCACATCTGGGTTTCTTTTTAAATAAGTGGTCGTATCAAAAGATAAGCTGGGGTTTCGACCTTCTTTCCATCCATATTTACAAAAATGGATTAAAGGATCTATGCCTGATTCTTTTACATCGGGATTAATAGTTAAATAGAAAAAAGGTGAAAAAAGTCCTGATTGAATAATGGAAATACGATCTCGTAGTAATCTCTTTTGACTTTTTTTAGCAAAAGGTAATAATTTTAATCTAAGCTTAAGTTTTGAGGCATTCACAACTTTATTATGTAGTTGTTTATGGTATTTCTTATTCGTAACTGTTTGCTGAAAAAGCTGGTCACCCATCTTATAGCCAGAATTTAGTAACTCTAAGCCATGAGACTGCTCTTTGATGTGATGTTCTCGCTCTTTTATAGTTGCTACTAGATTTTTTTCTTTTATATGCGCCTTTTTTTCAAAGGCTTTTAGTTTTTCCTTTCCTTTTACTATCTCATGATTCTTATCTTCTATCTCTTCTTTCTTTAATTCGAGAACCTCTGCTATCCGAAAAGAGTTTTCTTCGATAGTTTCCTTTAACTCTTTTATTATCCCTTCGAGACGTAGCCTTTCTTCTTCTTGCTTTTCTTTATCTTCTTCTCTATTGATTATCTGCTCGTCCCTATCTTTAATCTCTTTTAAATAAAACGGTTTCTTGTATTGGTAGAATTTTATAGCGTTATTAAACTCTGTCCTAATTTGATCTATTTTCTTTTTAGCGCTAAGTTTTTTATCAAGCAATAATGAAATTAGTTTAACCAGATACGAAGGCAGATCATCTGAGATATTATCTAAAGCAACTTTGTGATGCTTAAGGTTAGGGGTGTAAAGGTCAATTGCGCTTTGTAGAATGTCTTCGCTCACATCAACACCAATAAAACCACTAACTTGATCTAGAAACTTAGGCAAATCATGAAAGTCTTTATCGTATTCAACAATCATTCGTTGAAAGTTACGGCTATAAATTTCTGACTGTAAAAAATAATGTGACCATAACATCAAACCTTTTTCTACAGGAATTTCATCTCTTTTAAGTAAAGAGTGGGCAACTTCTAAAGGACTACGATAAGCAAATATTACTCGAATGTTAATTTCTAGCTCTTGTAGCGCCTGCTCCCAAATAGGAAACAGAATACAAATCCTAGGATCTTTAATAATCAGCTTATTAACAAACTTAAGCTCTGATTGAACAACTTTCTTTGCATCTGAGACATATTCTTGAAAGTCAGATTTTTTGATGTCTTCTGCTACAAACGAATAGTCATGCCAGCTTGTATTATTTTCTCTTAATATTCTTTCATTCAGCAAATAGATTTTATTGTTTTCAAAATAGCCTTTAGGGTTATCTTTAGTTGGCGGCATTAAATCAGCACCTACATAGCCACCGAATAATGAGACCAAGCCAGTAAGCACAGAAGTTCCCGACCTATGCATCCCCAAAATTACAATACATTCTTTCATTTTATTGCCACTTTTATAATGATCACTTTATGCTAAGCCCAGTGAGTTTTTAACGATGTTTATATTAGCCCACACATCATAACAACTACAACCCACGAGAAGATAATTATCCTAACTATTAAATTGTGTATAATTTACAATCAGAAAATTCAAAATGGAATTTCAGAAGATAAGGCTAGACACAATCATGACTAAAGACATTTACTGGCATCACAACCCCGTCAACAGACAGCAGCGTCAAGATAAAAACAAGCATAAGAGCTTTGTATTATGGTTCACAGGTCTATCTGGCTCTGGAAAATCCACACTGGCAAACGTTATAGCCAGTCAATTATTTGAAACTAATCATAATGTTATTGTACTCGATGGTGATAATATTCGACACGGGCTTTGTTCTGATTTAGGTTTTACTGAAAGTGATCGCCATGAAAATATGCGTAGGATCGGCGAAGTTTCCAAACTCTTTGTAGAAGCAGGAACAATTGTCCTCGCTGCTTTCATCTCACCATATCGCAAAGATAGAGAGCAGGTACGCAGTCGCTTACCTCACGGTGACTTTTATGAAGTGTATTGCAAATGTGACTTAGAGGTTTGTGAAGCTCGTGACCCAAAAGGCTTATATGCTCGGGCGCGCAAGGGCGAGATAGAAAATTTCACAGGAATCTCTTCACCTTATGAAGAGCCTATTAAGCCTGACATGGTCATTAATACGAATAGCTTGTCGATAGAAGAAGAAAGAGAAGAAATAATTAACAAACTGATAAGTAAGGGGCTTATAACAACCCCGCAATCTTCAAAAAAAGGGGGGGGTGCCATATAACAATTTCCAGCGTTTGTAACATCAGATCCTTACTAGTTTATAGAGGCAAGCACCTTATCCACCGAATGCTGCAGCGTATCTATTCGCTCAGAAATACTTGAGTCGAGTTTAGGTTCTTTTTCCGAAATCACTAATTCATGAGCAATATTCACCGCCGCCATTACTGCAACTCGATCGATACCGAGTGCCTTGCCGCCTTCACGGATTTTTTTCATATTCTCATCGACATGTTTAGCCGACTTCATTAACGACTCATGCTCACCTTCAGGGCAAGAAATTTTGTATTCTTTTTCTAAAATTCTAACGGTTACTGGAATTGAATCTTTGTTCATAATTACCCCCTAAGATGCCTTATCCATTGCTTTTAATCTATCCACCATTGCCTCAACCTTGTTTCTTACTTTGTCATTTTTAGTTTGAAGCTCAGAGCGCTCAACCATTAATTGACTATTACTATTCTTGTATAATGCATTTTCTTCTGATATTTTTTGGCAATGTGTAAGTAACTGATTAACCGAAGACTCTAGTTTTTCAATTTTTTCGTGCAGAGGTGAATTATTAGTATCTGTCATAACTTCTATCATACCTTTGTAAAATTTTATCTTAGCTAGATTCTTGATTATAAGAAACCTCATGAGTATTCCACATAAAGTAAGACAAAACAAATCCTAACAATTGAATGAAATTTATACATTTAAAAAAATAATAGTTTATTTTAGGTAAAAATACCTAGGAAACAGACATAAAACAGGGGCTAATCAGTATGCTCTAATATACTGATTTAAAAAGAATAAAAATAATTCTGACAAATCTTGAAATATGGTCTTTACTCTGTGTAATATGCGTTCGTTCATTTGGTTTTCGAAATGAGAAGCAAATGACGCTATTAATAAACCCCCTACAATTATTTAATGAGGTATACCAATGAAGAAGAGTGTTCTATTCGGTCTTGCAACTGCTGTTGTATTCAGCACATCAGTTCAAGCAGATACACTGGAAGATGTAAAAAAGGCTGGCGTTTTAAAATGTGGTGTTAGTACGGGTCTAGGTGGTTTTTCAGCTGCTGATGAGAAAGGTAACTGGCAAGGTCTTGACGTAGATGTATGTCGTGCTGTTGCTGCTGCCGTTCTTGGCGATGCAAGCAAAGTTAAATACAATCCATTAACAGCAAAAGAGCGTTTCACTGCACTTCAGTCTGGTGAGATTGATATACTTTCACGTAATACTACTTGGACTTTAACTCGTGATGCTTCACTAGGTCTTAACTTCGCTGGTGTTAACTACTATGACGGTCAAGGCTTTATGGTTACTAAGGCACTGGGTGTTGATAGTGCACTTAAGCTAGACGGCGCTGCTGTTTGTATTCAAGCAGGTACAACAACTGAGCTTAATCTCGCTGACTACTTTAAAGCGAATAAAATGAAGTATAAGGCAATCACTTTTGATACTTCTGATCAAACCATCAAAGGATTCGAAGCGGGTCGTTGTGATATGTTAACTTCTGATCAGTCTCAGCTTTACTCTTTACGTATTAAGTTAGCTAAGCCAGATACTGCTATTGTACTTCCAGAAGTTATCTCTAAAGAGCCACTAGGTCCTGTTGTTCGTCAAGGTGACGACAAATGGTTCAACATCGTTCGCTGGTCTCTTAACGCAATGATTAATGCTGAAGAGTTGGGTCTAACCTCTAAAAATATTAAAGAGATGAAAGACAGCAAAGATCCTGCTATCGGACGTATGATGGGCGGACAAGGCGAGAAGCTTGGTCTTGATGATAACTGGTCTGCAAATATCATTGAGCAGGTTGGTAACTACGGTGAAAGCTTTGAGCGCAATGTTGGTGAAGGATCACCACTGAAAATTGGTCGCGGTCTAAATGCTCTTTGGAGCAAAGGCGGCATCATGTATGCTCCACCAATTCGTTAATAACGAATAACAAAAAAGAGTCTGCACTTTGCAGGCTCTTTTTTTGTCTCTTAGCTAATGGTTTTTAAACAAAGACTATTAACTAAGAAGCAACGAGCTGTATTTTTACCCCCTACCTAATCAACATTACATGGCTTAAAACCTATGAGCGACCCTCGAAACAATAGTAGCGAACTACCTAGCAAACCGCCCATTTGGAATGACCCCAAATATCGCGCGATGTTTTTTCAAATACTTTTAATATCGGCACTTGCCTATTTCTTCTATACCATTGTTCAAAACACATTGGATAATATGAATGCACGAGGTGTTTCTACTGGCTTTGGATTTATGTCAGAACCTGCAGGGTTTGATATTTTACAAACACTGGTTCCTTTTGATTCTACCTATAGTTTCGGACGGTCATTTATTGTCGGTGTACTTAATACGTTGTTAGTCACAGCGCTAGGTATAGTTTTTGCTACTTTATTAGGTTTCATTGTTGGTGTAGCTCGTCTTTCAAATAACTGGTTAGTGTCAAAAATTGCTACAGTTTACATCGAAACTTTCAGAAATATCCCATTATTGATTCAAATTATTTTTTGGTACTCACTTATTGTTGGTAGTTTACCTGCCGTAAGAGATAGCTTCTCATTATTTGATAGCTTCTTCTTAAATCAACGAGGAATTAATATACCTAGCCCTATCTACGAAAGTGGTTTTATCTACACGGGTATCGCTATTGTCATCGGAATAATTGGTAGCTTTATTTTAAAAAGGTGGGCGAGTAAAAGACAAGAAAAAACAGGAAAACAGTTCCCTGTTTTCATATCCATCCTCGGTCTAATAATACTTCTACCTGTACTTATATATTTTATTACTGGAAGCCCGATAACTTGGGATGTACCTAAACTAGGTCGTTTCAACTTACAAGGCGGAGCAACCGTTATTCCTGAATTGGTTGGATTACTCATCGCATTAACTATATACACCGCAGCATTCATCGCAGAGATTGTTCGCTCTGGTATCAAAGCTGTAAGTCACGGACAATCTGAAGCAGCACTTTCTGTTGGCTTAACTCCGAATCAAAATTTAAGACTGGTTGTTATTCCTCAAGCTTTGCGAGTAATCATTCCTCCATTGACGAGTCAGTATCTAAATCTCTTCAAGAACTCTTCATTAGCGGCGGCAATCGGTTATCCAGATTTAGTAGCTGTCTTTATGGGTACGACACTAAATCAAACAGGGCAGGCCGTAGAAATTGTGGCAGTAACAATGGGAGTTTACCTTTTGGTTAGCTTACTTATTTCAATGTTTATGAACTGGTACAACGCGAAAATGTCGTTGGTTGAGAGATAGGGAGGAACAATTATGTACGTAACAGATAAAATACTTCCTGAATTAGCGGCACCAAGCAATTCAAAAGGAATCGTTCATTGGCTTAAAGTTAATTTATTTAACGGTCCGTTTAATACTATATTCACACTGTTTGCAGCATTTGTTTTATACAAAGTCATACCACCTGCAATCGAGTGGGCATTTATTGATGCTACTTGGTTTGCTGAAACTAGTGGGGAGTGTAAACTTGAAAATGGTGATAGAAAAGATGGCGCTTGTTGGGCATTTATCACTAATCGCTTTGACCAAATAATGTATGGCTTTTATCCAGAAGCAGAACGCTGGAGACCGAACCTTGCAGGTATAATGCTGGTATTGCTTACTATCCCTCTTTTCTTTGAAAAAACACCTAAAAAGGCATGGTTAGGTGGATTTATCCTAGTCATCTTCCCATTCATTGCTTTTGTTTTAATTCGCGGTGGCTACTTCGGATTAGAAGTAGTGGACACAGGAAAATGGGGTGGCTTAATGCTCACTCTCATTATTTCATTAGTCGGCATTCTCTTCGCCTTATTATTTGGCACTATTTTAGCGTTAGGCAGACGTTCAAATATGCCAATTGTAAAATCATTAAGCGTTGTCTTCATTGAGTTTTGGCGCGGTGTTCCATTAATCACCGTTCTTTTCATGTCATCCGTAATGCTTCCTTTATTCCTTCCTGAAGGAACAACTTTTGATAAGTTAGCACGCGCAATGATTGGGATTATTTTATTCCAATCTGCTTACGTTGCAGAAGTGGTTCGTGGTGGATTACAAGCCATCCCTAAAGGACAATATGAAGCGGCCGCGGCAATGGGCTTAAGCTATTGGAAAAGTATGTTTTTGATTGTTCTACCACAAGCCATGAAATTGGTTATACCGGGATTAGTAAATACCTTTATCGCATTATTTAAAGATACAACCCTCGTATTAATTATCGGTTTGTTCGATCTGTTAGCTATCATCGAGAACGTACTCGGTGCGGATAATGCATGGTTAGGATTTCACACCGAAGGCTTGGTGTTCGCAGCCTTTGTATTTTGGTTATTCTGCTTTAGCCTATCACGCTACAGTATGGCGCTAGAACGGAAGCTAGATACAGGACATAGAAACTAATGTACTAACCAGATAATCATTGATGACTCGCCACTTCCGCGTTGAAAAGTGATCACTTACATTTGTAAGCTACATTTTTTTTCTTGAATTGACAAGCCTCAACAATCATCTGAACAGCACACGACAATTAAATAATACACGACACAGCTGAGAAAAGATTATGACAGAAGCACAAGCAAGCACGAACGAAAAATACGCAATCCAGCTTATCAACATGAATAAGTGGTACGGAGATTTTCACGTACTCAAAGACATTAACCTTAATGTAAAAGAAGGTGAGCGAATCGTTATTTGTGGGCCTTCTGGTTCAGGTAAGTCAACGGTTATTCGTTGTATCAACCACCTAGAAGAACACCAAAAAGGTCAAATTCTTGTTAATGGTGAGGAAATCACTGGTGATGTAAAACAGCTTGAACGTTTACGCACTGATGTTGGAATGTGCTTTCAGCACTTTAATCTATTCCCGCATCTAAGCATTTTAGATAACTTAACGCTTGCCCCAATCTGGGTGAAGAAAATACCAAAAGCAGAAGCAGAAGCTACTGCAATGAAATATCTTGAGCGTGTAAAAATACCAGATCAAGCTTTAAAGTACCCAGGGCAATTGTCAGGTGGTCAGCAACAGCGTGTAGCGATTGCACGAAGCTTGTGTATGGATCCAAAAGTTATGTTATTTGATGAGCCAACCTCAGCACTTGATCCTGAAATGATCTCAGAAGTATTGGATGTAATGATCGAACTAGCCAACGAAGGCGGCATGACGATGCTCTGTGTTACACACGAAATGGGCTTTGCAAAGAAAGTTGCAGACCGTGTTATCTTTATGGATGCTGGGCAAATAATTGAGGAGAATGTACCAGAAGAGTTCTTCAATAACCCTCAGTCTGAACGTACACAGCTGTTCTTGAGTCAGATAATTGATCACTAGCACATCGTTCTATCTAAGCTAGGACATATGAATTGTTAAAAAAAGGTGGGGGTGCCATTTGATTATAGCTACCCTTTTTCCTCATGCGCTTTTTTATTAACAAGATATATACCTGATATCACGAACACTGCGCCAATCACTAGTACAAATGTTAGCTTCTCATCTAAAATGACATAAGCCCAAAATACGGCACTAACAGGCATAAAGTAAATAAACACAGCAGCTTTAGCTGCGCCAAGAACCCTAATCCCCTCCTGAAACCAAACAAAACTAATCACTGTAGCCAAAATAGCAAGGTAGAATAAGTTCATACTCGCATTTAAGGTTAGGGTCCTTACTGCTTCAAATAGATTTGCATTCAAAGCAGCAAGAAAGAGAATCACTGTTCCTACGGTGCTCGCATACGCGATTACCGCCAATGAGGAAAGTTGTGTACTCATTAAACGACCTATTAATGTATAGGCAGCCCAACTAATAGCACACCCAATAAAAGCGAGTTCTCCCGTGCCAATACCATCGCTAAAGAGCACCTTAATGTCTCCTCTACTGATTATTAGCACTGCCCCTACTACGCAGAGAATAAATCCTACGACTCGGATTAAAGTGAAGCGCTCTTTAAATATGAATGCGGCACCTAAAGCAATTAACAAAGGATTCGTTGCTGTAATCATACTTCCTCTACTTGCTTCGGTATGCACCAGCCCATAGAAAAACAGTAAGTTGTACATTGCTATCCCTGTTATCCCCATACCTAATATGGGCAGTAGCTGCTTACGAGAAATACGTGGAAAATACCCTTCTTTATTGTAAAGCATGACTAATAACACAGTCGATGCTATTAAAAAGCGCAAAAAGGCTGAGACCGAAGGATCCAATTGATTGCCGAGAATTCTCGCGGAAGTAAATGTGCCTCCCCAAACCAACATAGCAAAAAGTAATTTCAAGTATATTTTCATTTGAGAAAGATTGTAGTCTAGCAAATTACATATAACAGATTTTCTTTTCTAAATTGCAACTGAAATGAACCATAATCCGTGATTTACTTCTAATGTCAGGATGAACGGATAAGTTGCTTTGATAAACTCACTGCTATTTTGTAGAGAAATTGAGCAATAAAAGATAAAATAGCCTGATACACACATCATACGAGCGTGTATATAAAAGTGTGTAAACTAACGCTAGAAATTCTTCTTAATAAAATGAGAATATATATAAAAATGAAAATAGCTATTGCAGGAACAGGATACGTTGGACTTTCTAATGGTGTCCTACTAGCTCAAAACAACGATGTCATCGCTTTAGATATAGATGCAGAGAAAGTAGAGCAAATTAACAATAAAATCTCACCTATAGAAGATACAGAAATACAGTCTTTTTTAGATAATAAGCCACTCAGTTTGAAAGCAACGCTTGATAAACATGAAGCTTATGAAAATGCAGAATTTATCATAATCGCTACACCCACTGATTATGACTCCGTAAATAACTATTTTAATACCAGTACGGTTGAATCAGTTATTAAAGATGTATTGGAAATAAACCCTGCGGCTACCATGATCATCAAATCTACGGTACCTGTTGGCTATACCGCTTCAATTAGGGAAAAATTTAAAACAGACAATATTATCTTTTCTCCTGAGTTTTTAAGAGAAGGAAAAGCACTTTATGACAACCTCCATCCTTCAAGGATAATTGTCGGTGGTCATTCAGAACGAGCCAAAAGATTTGCTGCTTTGTTAGATGAAGGTGCTGAGAAAAAAGATATTCCAACATTATTTACGGATTCTACTGAAGCTGAAGCAGTGAAGCTTTTTTCTAACACCTATCTTGCGATGCGTGTTGCTTACTTTAATGAACTAGATACCTATGCACAAGTTCATGATTTAAGCAGCAGACAAATCATTGAAGGTGTTGGACTAGACCCTCGAATTGGTAATCACTACAACAATCCTTCATTTGGCTATGGCGGTTATTGTTTACCTAAAGATACCAAGCAGTTAAGGGCAAACTATCAAGACGTTCCAAGTAACCTAATTAATGCAATAGTAGAAGCAAACTCTACGCGTAAAGATTTTATTGCAGACACAATAATTAAGAGAAAACCTCAGATTGTGGGTGTTTATCGACTCATTATGAAGAGTGGTTCTGATAACTTTAGAGCTTCCTCAATTCAAGGGATCATGAAACGCGTAAAAGCCAAAGGTATTGATGTGGTAGTGTATGAGCCTGAGCTTGATGATGATGAGTTTTTCAACTCTCGCGTCATAAAGGACTTAGAAGAATTCAAAAAAATGTCTGATGTTGTCGTCGCAAATCGCTTATCTGATGACATTAGAGATATAGAAGACAAAATTGTAACCCGAGACTTATTTGGACACGACTCATGAAGAAAATACTAGTAACTGGCGCCGCAGGATTTATTGGATCTGCACTTTCTATACGTTTGCTTGACCAAGGACATCAAGTCATAGGCATCGACTGCCACAATGATTATTATGACCCAGCTTTAAAAGAAGCACGTTTAGCAAGGCACGAAGACCACCCGAATTACACCCATATTCGCATGAACCTTGAAGACCGTGAAGGTATGGCGGCACTTTTTAAGGAACAACAATTTGATGCCGTAATGAACCTTGCCGCGCAAGCTGGAGTACGTTATTCCCTTGAAAATCCTATGGCCTATCTCGACACTAATGTTGTAGGTTTTGGACATATCCTAGAAGGCTGTCGACATAATAAGGTAGGGCATCTAGTCTATGCATCATCGAGTTCAGTTTATGGCTCAAATACCAATATGCCTTTTTCTACACATAACAATGTAGACCACCCTGTTAGCCTCTATGCTGCCACCAAAAAAGCCAATGAATTGATGGCGCATACATACAGTCATTTATATGATTTACCAACCACAGGCTTACGTTTCTTTACCGTTTATGGTCCATGGGATCGCCCTGATATGGCTCTACAGAAGTTTACTAGAGCGATGGTGAAAGGTGAAAAAATCCAAATTTATAACTATGGTAAGCACCGTAGAGATTTTACTTATATTGATGATATTGTTGAAGGTATTGTACGAATTCTCGATCGCCCTGCTCCACCAAATCCAGACTGGAGCGGAGATAACCCTGACTCTGCAACAAGTAAAGCACCTTGGCGTGTCTATAATATTGGAAACAACAATCCAGTAGAGCTCTTAGACTACATTGAAGCATTAGAAAATTCGATGGGGATTAAAGCAGATAAAGAGCTGCTACCATTACAGCCTGGTGATGTTCCAGATACGTTTGCGGATGTTGATGATTTAGTTGCAGAATTTGGCTACAAACCATCGATGTCTGTAAAAGAAGGTGTTGAGAATTTTGCTAAATGGTATAAAGATTACCATTCAATTTAACTCAACTATTATTAAAGTTTATTCCTAGCCAAGGAATCCCTTTGGCTAGGATAAAAAATATTTAGCATTATTATGTTTAAAAAGTTTTCACTTATAGCCTTATTCACTGTCTTTCTATTTTTTATATTTGAATATCTGACTAATTTTTCATTTTTCTCGTTAGCTTATAATACATACCAACCACAAGACTTAAAAGGTGCTATCAAGGTTGCTATGTATGGTTTTTCTTATATATTTGTGCTGATAAACCTGACTCTGGTTCTGTTTACGAAAAAAGGAAAAGTTTTTTTCCTACTACTTATTTTTATCTCTCTCACATTTTTAGTTGATGCAACCTACTATCAAAATGATATCAGTAGAGGTTTCTCTACAGGTCAGTTTGTGACAGCCATGAATGAAAGAGCACACGCTGTAGAAGCAATAGCCACTTTCATCGGCGGCTTTATTAATAGTATAATATTTCTTGGCGGAATATTTTTCGTCACCTGGCTAGTTAGAAAGTATACAAGTACACGATTCTATCTAATCCCTGTACTATTCCTACCAATTTCAGTTTTTGGTGCCTACCTTGTAGTTGACCATACATCGAATAGAATCTACAATTATCCATCATTTGTTAAAGTTCCATTAAGTATTTTTAATGCTTACAATGGGCATTTAATGAATATTCCCTTCACAAGAAGAGATACTGTTACTGTTAAACCTGAAAAGAAATCATCTTTTAAAAACATTATCGTCATTGTTGATGAAAGTATTAGAGGGGACTTTCTTGGGATTAATGGATATCAGAAAAAAACAACAGAGTACCTAGACTCTTTAGATAATATCCTAACACTAGGAAGTATTTCATCTGTGAGTAATGCCTCTGCCCAAACGAATTATATTCTTCGAAATGGTCTTACTATTAAAGACGTTCCGGATAAGAATTTCTCTACCTTAAAGAAGCCCACTATTTTTCAATATGCTCAAAAAGCAGGTTTTGAAACTATATTTTTAGACTCCCAAGTGAATTATGAAGGACTACAAAATCTTATGTCCAGCTATGATCAGGAGCATATAGACCACTATGTGACACTTGAACTTAAAGAAAGAAATAATGACACTTTGCTGGATAGAAGAATTTTAAAACAGCTGACTAAAAAATTAAACAACTCAGATAAAAGTCACTTTGTTTATTTTGTTAAGTTTGGATCACACTTCAGGTGGCAATTTAACTACCCTGAAGATAAAACATACTTTAAACCTAGTCTTAGCAAAACAGAAAGTCTCACCTATGAAAGAAGACAAGAAGCTATCAACACCTATCAAAATTCGATTCGATGGGGTGTGGATGGATTTTTTAAAGAACTAATAAGCTCAATTGACACTAAAGATACCTTAATTATTTACACTTCAGATCACGGTCAAAATATTTTAGAAAATGACGTGATTATTACTCATGGACTAGCAATGAACCCGCCATCTACTATGGCTACTGTACCGCTGTTCTTTTATGCTGATGAAATCGATAAAGTAAAATCACGGTTTGAAAAAATTGATACAAACCAATATTCACAATTCCAACTATTTCCCTCTTTGCTTGAGCTAATGGGTTACAGCAACAAAATTGTAGGGCAATATGGCATACCTTTTTGGGAGTCCAGTATGAAGGAGAGATACTTTCACTCTGGTTCTGTATTTGGTACAGGGTACATCAATAAGTATTCTCTACCTAAGCCACCCAACTAGTGTATCTAGCTTTAGTAAGCAATACACTCTTCCACAATATTCACGGATTAAATTATGCTCAAAAAAATTAGTATTTTTACCATTTTTGCAGTACTTTTTTTTCTGCTATTTGAATTTACAACTAAGAACTCCTTTTACTATTTAGCACAGAATTTATTTCAACCTCAAGATTTAAAAGGAGCATCAAAAGTTGCTGCTTATGGCATTTCGTACTTATTTATCTTATTAAACTTTTTACTCATCCTTTTATTAAAAAAAGGAAAACTCTTTTATCTCCTTCTTATTTTTGTTTCATTAACACTAATGCTAGATGCAACTTATTACTTTAACGGCCTCAGTCGTGGTTTCTCAAAAGGACAGTTCATAACCGCATTCAATGAAAAAGGGCATATTTTAGATGCTGTATCTACCTTTTACAGTGGTGCATTGAAGGCACTACTACTTCTTGTTGTCATCCTTGTTGTAACCTGGTTTTTTAGAAAAGCTTACAAAGAAAGATACCTATTAATACCACTACTGCTGCTACCTCTATCTCTTTTTGGTAGCAATATGATCATCAAGGACACAGATGATGAAACTTATAACTATCTTTCATTTATCAAGGTTCCACTAAGTATTTTTAATGCCTATAACGATGGCTTAATGGATATTCCCTTTGCTAAGAGAGACCAAGTTGTAGCTATACCTAGTAAAGACTCACATTATAAAAACATTATCTTATTAGTCGATGAAAGTGTACGAGGTGATTATTTATCAGTTAATGGCTATCCAAAAAGAACAACTGAATATTTAAGCTCACTCGATAATTTATTAACACTGGGAAGCATATCCTCAGTTGCGAATAGTTCTGCCAATTCTAATTATATTTTAAGAAATGGAATAACGATTAAGGAATTACCAGACAAAGGTTTTAAAACTTTAAAGAAACCAAACATCTTTCAATACGCAAAAAAAGCGGGTTATAAAACAGTATTTTTAGATGCTCAAAGTAACTACCAAGGACTACAGAATATTATGTCTAATTATGATCTTGAGCATATCGATCATTTTATTACACTCAAGAACAAGGATGACTACGCTAAGTCTGACCGCAGGATTTTGAAGAAATTAAACAAAGTCTTAGAAAAAACCGATGATAAATTTTTTGTTTATTTTGTGAAATATGGCTCTCATTTTAAGTGGCAACTAAATTACCCTAAAGAGAAAGAGATATTTAAACCCGCTTTATCTATTTATGATTCTCTTGATTTTGATAGTAGAGAGAAAGCCGTAAATACCTATCTTAACTCTATAAAATGGGGAGTGGATAGCTTTTTTGAAACCCTTCTCAAATCGATGAATACCGAAAACACAGTCATCATCCATACTGCCGATCATGGTCAAAATATCGTTGAAAATGACATATTAATTACCCACGGTGTTGAAAAAAATCCACCCTCGACGATGGCTAATGTCCCTTTGCTTATCTATGCAGATGATATTGATTATATCAAATCCAAGTTTGAAAAAGTCGAGTTAAATAGCTATTCCCAATATCAGCTCTTTCCTTCACTGCTCGACTTAATGGGGTATGATAGTGATACAACTGAACAATATGGCCCTACGTTCTGGAAAGAACCCATATACGAAAGAAAGTTTTTCTCAGGGTCAATTTTTGGTAAGGGTTATACCAATAAATATGTACAACCTAACATCAATTAATATGACTCTACTTAAATCCCTCTGAATTTAATTGCCTAGTATAGAGAAGTCTTAATTATCTTTTATATATTGAGACCTCAGCATCACTGAATTATGCTGAGGTCTCATATTACAATTATCAAAAAAAGGGGGGGGTGCCATCTATAACCATGCTTATAGATTTAGGCAATGCTTAGAAAGTTTTTATGCCTCACATCCATCTCTCATACCACATTTCAAACATCAAAATCCGCCATAACTTAGCAGCACTTTCTTTATCACCGTCTAAATACTTATCTCTCATTTCAATAACTTTATTAGGATTAAAAAGCCCTTCTTTAATCAGCCGGTTCTGATCGAGGTAGATATGAAAGTACTTTTCTAGTTCATCTTTAAACCATTCTGTTATCGGCACTCCAAAACCTTGCTTAGGTCTATCCATTAGCTTTTTAGGTAAATATTTATGAGTGATTTCTTTTAACAGCCATTTCTGTTGACCTTCTCTATATTTCAGATGTGAAGGTAATTGTGCAGCAAACTCTATCAGCCTGTAATCAAGTAATGGTTCACGTCCTTCTAAACCGACACTCATCCCTGCTCTGTCGACCTTTGTTAAAATATCATCAACTAAATAAGTTTTATAATCGACCGCTAGCATATGATTCAATTCATCATTGTGGCTAGAAACTAAATCATCAAAATGTGTTGGTAATATTGCCAAAGGCTCCTTAAGCAATTCTTGTGTTTGGTTAAACGTAAAGTATTGACTCGTAAGCTTCATAATTTCCGCAGCATGTTGTAATGTAATTGCATTTTTCAGCTTTCGGTACTTAGTCTCAAAGTTATAAGTATTTTTAAAATAAGGGATTTTATTTGGATTAATTTGAGACATCCCTAACTCTATTGCCTTCCTAATAGGAAAAGGGATTTTGGAAAACTTATTATAATGCTGCAAAGAGGCAAGGTGCTTTGTGTAACCAGCAAAGATTTCATCCCCTCCGTCCGCACTAAGACTAACCGTCACATCCTTTCTAGCCAGCTCACTCACTAGCGTTGTGGGTATTCCAGATACATCACCAAAAGGCTCATCGTATATATCACAGAGCTTTGGTATGATTTCTAGTGCATCTTTTTGGGTGCAATAAAGCTCCGTGTGATTAGTACCTAATAGCTTAGCAACTTCTTTTGCATAGGGCGCTTCATCAAATCCTTTCTCATGAAAACCAATTGTAAACGTATTGATCTGCTCACTTCGTCCCTGTTGTAGCATCGCTGTGACGATTGAACTGTCATAACCCCCACTTAAGAAGACTCCGACTGGTACATCTGAAACCATGCGATATTCAAATGATGATTTGAGTAACTTCTCTGTTTCTTCTAGTGCTTCTTCATCACTGATTTTAAGCTTGGGTTTATTGTAATGATCGATAACATCCCAGTATTTTATTTCTTCAATCTGCTTTGTCTCTAAATCAATGGTTAGGTAGTGCCCTGCTTCTAGCTTATAAGTGTCTTTAAAGATAGTGTGCGGTTGCGGGATATAACCATATTGAAGGTAAAGTGCGAGTGCATTGGTATCAATGTCTTTATCAAAACAACCGCTTTTATGAAAGGACTTCAGTTCGCTGGCAAATAAGATATTGTTATTCTTACGGTAATAAAAAAGAGGTTTAACACCCGCTCGATCTCGAATAAGTGTGATTTTATTAGCATTTTTATCGTAAATGGCGATGGCGAACATACCATTGAATTTATCAACCGCTTTGATTCCCCATAAATGATAAGCCTTTAGTATGACTTCTGTGTCGGAATCTGAATCAAATGTATAGTTCTCTTTCTCTAATTCTTTACGGATTTCTTTGAAGTTGTAAACTTCTCCGTTATAAATAATCTCAAGATTCTCATGCAGCATCGGTTGATGCCCATGGGATGAGACATCCATAATCGAAAGTCTTCTGTGTCCAAGGCCTATATTTGCACTTGCTGTTTCAAAAAAAGAGTAACCACTGTCATCTGGACCTCTATGATGCAATACATCCGTCATCTCTTTTAGAGACTCATTGCTTAGATTTTGATTAAAATCTATAAATCCTGCTATTCCGCACATTGTTAATAACCTTATTATTCTTAAGAACCAGTTAAATTAATGACAACTTATTATGTCATCCACCTTTCGTACCACATTTCAAACATCAAAATAAACCAGAGTCTGTGAACGTTTTCACGGCCTCCATTTAGATAATTATCACGTAGCTTTACTACTTCGCTAGGGTTAAAAATTCCTTCTCGCTCTAAACGACTATGATCTAAATATTCTAAGAAATACTCTTTTAGCTCATCTCTAAACCAATCGGTAATTGGCACACCAAAACCCTGCTTGGGTCTATCCATCAAATCTTTTGGTAGGTATTTATGGGTAATTTCTTTTAATAACCATTTTTGTTGACCCTCTCTGTACTTTAAATGCGAGGGTAATTGTGCAACATATTCGATCAATCTGTAATCAAGCAAAGGCTCGCGACCTTCAAGACTAACGCTCATACCTGCTCTATCGACCTTGGTTAAAATATCGTCAACCATATAAGTCTTATAATCGACTGCTAGCATATGATTCATCTCATCATTACTACTTGAAACCTCATCATCAAAGTGTGTCGGTATTTGTTCAATTGGCTTTTTCAATAAATTCTGTACCTTCTTAAAGGTAAAAAACTGACTATTAAGTTTCATGATTTCTGCTGCATTCTTAGAAGCTAAAATCTTCTTAACTGTCTTGTACCTAGATACAAAGCTATAGGTTTTATTCAGAAATGGCACATAATTTGGATTAATCAAATTCATCCCTGAACCAACGATTGGTTTAATCACATTAGGCATTTTTGAAAACATATTATGAAAGCGTAAAGAGTGATGATGCTTAGAATAACCAGCAAAAATCTCATCCCCTCCATCTGCACTCAAACTAACCGTCACATCCTTTCTCGCTAGTTGACTCACTAACGTCGTTGGTATGCCAGACACATCGCCAAAAGGTTCGTCATATATCTCACAAAGCTTAGGAATAATCTCAAGGGCATCTTTTTGGGTGCAGTACAACTCTGTGTGATTGGTTCCTAATCGCCTTGCAACTTCTTTTGCATAGGGCGCTTCATCAAATCCTTTCTCATGAAAACCAATTGTAAACGTATTGATCTGCTCACTTCGTCCCTGTTGTAGCATCGCTGTGACGATTGAACTGTCATAACCCCCACTTAAGAAGACTCCGACTGGTACATCTGAAACCATGCGATATTCAAATGATGATTTGAGTAACTTCTCTGTTTCTTCTAGTGCTTCTTCATCACTGATTTTAAGCTTGGGTTTATTGTAATGATCGATAACATCCCAGTATTTTATTTCTTCAATCTGCTTTGTCTCTAAATCAATGGTTAGGTAGTGCCCTGCTTCTAGCTTATAAGTGTCTTTAAAGATAGTGTGCGGTTGCGGGATATAACCATATTGAAGGTAAAGTGCGAGTGCATTGGTATCAATGTCTTTATCAAAACAACCGCTTTTATGAAAGGACTTCAGTTCGCTGGCAAATAAGATATTGTTATTCTTACGGTAATAAAAAAGAGGTTTAACACCCGCTCGATCTCGAATAAGTGTGATTTTATTAGCATTTTTATCGTAAATGGCGATGGCGAACATACCATTGAATTTATCAACCGCTTTGATTCCCCATAAATGATAAGCCTTTAGTATGACTTCTGTGTCGGAATCTGAATCAAATGTATAGTTCTCTTTCTCTAATTCTTTACGGATTTCTTTGAAGTTGTAAACTTCTCCGTTATAAATAATCTCAAGATTCTCATGCAGCATCGGTTGATGCCCATGGGATGAGACATCCATAATCGAAAGTCTTCTGTGTCCAAGGCCTATATTTGCACTTGCTGTTTCAAAAAAAGAGTAACCACTGTCATCTGGACCTCTATGATGCAATACATCCGTCATCTCTTTTAGAGACTCATTGCTTAGATTTTGATTAAAATCTATAAATCCTGCTATTCCGCACATTGTTAGAAGTAACCCTATTTAGTTAACTGATTTTTATCTGAGTAATTATAAGACAATAACGTTCATATCATTTAATGAAAATATCATCAGCACCTGATTTTTTCCGATGAATAGTATTCATAAATACTTCAGAAAGTAAGTTCAAGCATAAAATATAGATTTTATAATAATTAGAATCACAATCAAACCCTATTAAACTTACCCCAAAACCCTCCCTCAATAGATAAGTGGTTTGATTAGTTTGATAAAACCACTATCTGTTAGTAGATAAGAGATACAAATAATTATAAAATATACACAACTTTTCTTTGATAGGCACTACTTTCTAGAATCAATTAATTTGCAAAATTATAATGAACGAAAATGGTGTATAGACTCTCTTAGGTGCGTAAGCGAAAAGTCACAAAAAAAGAGACTATAAGAAAGTTACCTAAATACATATACATTGTTAAGTAACTTAATACCTATTAGAGCAACTATCAAAAACTTACTTTATAGAAATGGGAAATTATGAAAATAGAAAACTGTAAAATAGCAATCGTTGGTCTTGGTTATGTAGGTCTTCCTCTTGCCATTGAGTTTGGTAAAATCATTCCTACTATTGGCTTTGATATCAATCAAGCAAGAGTGAAAGAACTAAAATCAGGTAAGGATAGTACACTTGAAGTGGATTCTGATGAAATGGCTGAGGCCACAAAAATCAGTTATACAAGTACACTTGATGATATTAGTGACAGCAACATCTATATCGTTACAGTTCCTACACCTATTGATAACTACAACCGTCCTGATTTAACACCACTTGAGAAATCTAGTGAAAGTGTTGGCAAGGTTCTTAAGAAGGGCGACATTGTGATTTATGAATCAACAGTTTACCCTGGCGCTACAGAAGAAGTTTGTATTCCGATTCTAGAGAAACACTCTGGACTAAAGTTTAACGAAGATTTTTTCGCTGGCTATAGCCCAGAGCGTATTAATCCTGGTGATAAAGAACATCGCCTCCCTACTATCAAGAAAGTAACTTCAGGATCTACTCCTGAAATTGCTGAATTTGTTGACCAGTTGTACAAAAAAATTATTACAGCAGGAACACATAAAGCCAGTACGATTAAAGTAGCAGAAGCCGCTAAAGTTATTGAAAACACTCAACGTGATCTTAATATTGCACTTATCAATGAGCTTTCACTCATTTTTAACCAACTCGATATAGATACATTAGAGGTACTTGAAGCTGCAGGAAGTAAATGGAATTTCCTACCATTTAGACCCGGTTTAGTTGGTGGGCACTGTATTGGCGTTGACCCATACTATCTTACCCATAAGGCTCAAGAAGTAGGATATCATCCAGAAATCATTCTTGCTGGTCGCCGCTTAAATGATGGCATGGCATCGTATGTTGCCTCACAGCTTGTGAAAGCTATGATGAGCAAACAAATAGAAGTTAAGAACGCCAATGTTCTTGTGATGGGATTAACCTTTAAAGAAAACTGCCCTGACTTGAGAAATACCAAAGTTGTTGATGTTATTCAAGAACTAAAAGATTTCAAACTAAATGTGGATGTTTATGACCCGTGGATTAATGCTGAAGAAGCTCAGCATGAATATGGGATCACTCCTGTTGCTGCACCAAAAGAAAACCACTATGATGCCATTCTTCTTGCCGTTGCTCATGATGAATTTAAAGAAATGGGTAAAGAAGGCTTAGATAAACTAACTAAGTCTGAATCTGTTCTTTACGACTTAAAATACATTCTACCAGCTGATCAAGTTGACCTTCGACTCTAGGAAAAAATATGACTACACAATATAAAAAAGTACAAGCTCAACTGCGAGAAAACCCAAAAACATGGTTGATTACTGGAGTTGCAGGATTCATCGGGTCAAACTTACTTGAAACTTTATTAGACCTTGATCAAACAGTGGTTGGTCTAGATAGCTTTGTAACAGGTCACCAATACAATCTTGATGAAGTACAAAGTGTCTTACCTGAAGATCAATGGAATAGATTCACCATGATCACAGGAGATATCCGAAATTTAGAGGACTGTCAAAAAGCTGTCGATGGTGTGGATTATGTATTACATCAAGCGGCTTTAGGCTCTGTACCACGCTCAATAGAAGACCCTATTACTACAAACCAAGCAAATATTGATGGCTTTCTTAATATGCTAGTTGCTGCAAGAGATGCAAAAGTAACTAGCTTTACCTACGCTGCTTCTAGCTCTACTTATGGTGATCACCCTGACTTGCCAAAAGTAGAAGATAAAATCGGAAAACCTTTATCACCCTACGCGGTAACCAAGGTGGTCAATGAATTGTATACCGATGTATTTGCAAAAACGTATAACTTTAGAGCCATTGGCTTACGCTATTTCAATATTTTTGGAAAACGTCAAGATCCGAACGGTGCATACGCTGCCGTTATTCCAAAGTGGATTGATGCCATGTTAAATCAAGATGACATCTATATTAATGGTGATGGTGAAACCAGTCGTGACTTTTGTTTCATTGATAATGCTGTAGAAGCAAATATTCTTTCAGCCACAGCCGAAAATAACGCAAAGAATGAAGTCTACAACGTCGCTGTAGGAGATCGTACTTCGTTAACTCAGTTGTTTAATGAATTAAAAACAAGAGTTGCAGCATCACAAGATAATAGTGATATTGCAGACCCTATCTATCGTGACTTTCGAGCAGGCGATGTAAAACACTCACTAGCTGACATCTCCAAAGCAAAAAACAATATGGGCTACGATCCTCAATTCCGCATTGATGAAGGATTAGATGTTGCTATGAATTGGTATGTTGATTT
>CAZWEA010000029.1:0-5003 GCA_964632635.1 uncultured Cocleimonas sp.
TTTTGTTTAGGCTGTACAAGTCTCAACTAACATCGACTCCTCCTTTGGAAGTGTAGTGATGTAGTTTCGGTGCTGCAGCCTCAAAAATCAATCAAGACTTATCATCGCCCCAGATTCAATGTATCATTGCCGCCGATATTCATTAGAAGTGTTCTGTTATGGAATTAAATCCTACCTATACAAAAATAAAAGATTTACAGCAACGTGTTATCGCGTTGAGGGGGTATCTTTGACTATGAAAACAAGCAAGAGCTGTTAGAAGAAACGGTTCGTGAGTTAGAAGTCCCTGAAGTTTGGAACGATCCTGAGAGAGCTAGAAAGCTGGGTAAAGAGCGTACTAAACTTGAAGGTATTGTTTTGACGATTGATAAAGTGACAAGTCAGTTGGATGACGCTAAAGATTTACTTGAAATGGCAGAGATGGAAGACGATGAAGACACGGTTGAAGTGGTCATCGCTGATATTGATGAAGCGGCTAAAGAGGTTGAAGGTCTTGAATTTGCACGTATGTTTTCGGGTGAAACTGATAACTGTAATGCCTTTTTAGATATTCAATCTGGTGCAGGTGGTACTGAAGCGCAAGATTGGGCTGAAATGGTGTTGCGAATGTATCTTCGTTGGGGGGATGCAAAAGGCTATAAAGTGGAGTTAATGGAAGCATCGCCTGGTGATGTCGCGGGTATTAAGTCTGCTACAATTCGTTTTGAAGGGGACTATGCTTTTGGTTGGCTTCGTACCGAAATTGGCGCGCATCGTTTGGTAAGAAAATCTCCTTTTGATTCTAGTGGTAAACGCCATACATCATTTTGTGCAGTGTTTGTATCACCTGAAATAGATGATGATATTGAAATAGAGATTGATCCTTCTGATGTGCGAGTCGATGTGTACCGTGCTTCGGGTGCTGGTGGTCAGCATGTTAATAAAACAGAGTCGGCAGTTCGTTTAACGCATTTACCAACCAATACGGTGGTGCAGTGTCAAAATGGTCGCTCCCAACATCAGAATAAAGCAACGGCAATGAAGCAGTTAAAAGCAAAGTTGTATGAGCTTGAAATGCAAGAGCGCAATGCAGAAAATCAAGAGTTAGAAGATAATAAATCAGATGTTGGCTGGGGAAGTCAGATTCGCTCCTATGTGTTAGATGCCTCACGGATTAAAGATTTACGAACTGGGGTAGAAACAGGGAATACTCAAGCGGTACTAGATGGAGCGTTGGATCAATTTATAACGGTTAGCTTAAAAGCTGGATTGTAGATGAGGACAATGATCAAGTTATGAAAATTATTTTAATAATATTATTGTTTTTAATATTATTTGGAGGGTTGGTTACTTTCTTATCAATTAGAAAAAAATCTATAAAAAATAGTAAGAAAGCACGTTTTGAAACCCAAAAAATGAAAGAAGAAGCACAAAAAGAATACGAGAAGTTAAGACAAGACATGAGTGATAATAATGAGTGAAGAAAACCAAAAGCAAGCAGAAGCACAAGATGAAAACCAGTTAATTGTATTGCGCCGTGAAAAATTAGCGCAACTACGTGAAGAAGGTATTGCATTTCCGAATGCTTTTAAACGTGAAAATTATGCTGATGATTTACAACAGCAGTATGTTGATAATGAGAAACCTTGGTTTGAAGAAAACGAAGTACGCGCCTCTGTTGCGGGTCGTATTATGCTCAAGCGAGTGATGGGTAAAGCAAGCTTTATCACTATTTCTGATATGTCGGGGCGCATCCAAATTTATGTGCAAAAGAATATGCTGGGTGAGGCGCTTTATGACTCATTCAAAACGTGGGATATTGGCGATATTGTGGGTGTGGAAGGTGCGCTTTTTAAAACCAATAAAGGTGAGCTTTCAGTTAAGGCAGATAAACTTCAACTGTTAACTAAATCACTGCGTCCTTTGCCAGAAAAATTCCACGGCTTAAGTGATCAGGAGCAACGCTATCGCCAGCGTTATCTTGATTTGATTATGAGCGAAGAGTCGCGTAATACTTTTAAAGTCCGCTCACAAGTGATTTCTTATATTCGCCGTTATTTTGAAGATAAAGATTTTATGGAAGTCGAAACACCGATGCTTCAGGTGATTCCAGGTGGTGCTACAGCACGACCTTTTGAAACGCATCATAATGCCTTGGATATTGATATGTATATGCGTATCGCGCCTGAGCTTTATTTAAAGCGTTTGGTGGTGGGTGGTTTTGAACGTGTGTTTGAAATTAACCGTAATTTTAGAAATGAAGGTTTATCGACGCGCCATAATCCAGAATTTACGATGATTGAGTTTTACCAAGCTTATGCAACTTTTCATGATTTGATGGATATAACCGAAGAATTGCTGCGTGGTTTAGCAGTGGATGTTTTAGGCACGACAGAAGTGACTTACCAAGGTGAGACCTTTGACTTTGGAAAAGACTTTGATCGGATTTCAGTGAAAGACTCTATTTTAAAATATAACCCTGATTTAACTGCCGAAGACATTGGTACAGATTATCGCGCAAAGAAAGTAGCTGAAAAATTAGATATTCATGTAGAGGAGTATTGGGGGCTAGGCAAGATTCAAATGGAGATATTTGATGAAACTGTCGAAAAGAAATTACTAAACCCGACCTTTATCACTGAATATCCTGCCGAGGTTTCACCGCTTGCACGTCGCAATGATGATGATGATTTCATCACTGATCGCTTTGAGTTGTTTATTGGCGGGCGTGAAATTGGTAATGGTTTTTCTGAGTTAAATGATGCAGAAGATCAGGCGGAACGCTTTAAAAAGCAAGTTGCTGAAAAAGATGCGGGCGATGATGAAGCAATGCACTATGACGCTGATTATATTCGCGCATTAGAATACGGCATGCCACCGACAGCAGGTGAGGGTATCGGTATTGATCGCTTGGTTATGTTATTGACTGATGCTCCTTCTATACGAGATGTAATCTTATTTCCGCATATGCGACCTGAGTGAGGGATAATATATCTCGTCAATTAGGTCTTGCTGGAGCATTTTAATTGTTGTTCAGAGCTTAAGCCTCTTTCTATAGTTGGCTTTTTGAGGTGTGTTTTTTAATTCCTTATCTAGATTTTATAAGAGGGAGGTGACTTAAATGGCACCCCCACCTTTTTTGAACAATTGAAGCTTTTTATTTTCCTCGGCTGAGTTTTTCTAAGTGCTTAAAGCTATATTCAGCAAGCAACTCATGCCCACCAGAAAATAATGTTATCGATACTTTTTCTGTATTTTTTTGATACAAGACCTCACGTTCACCAATTTTATGATATTTGATACGAGGTTTTGGTATTTCACGCTTTACAAGTTTTTCAATATCTTCATTACTAATGACTTGATCATCTAATCGATAGTGCTGAATCAAATAATTATAAAAATTAATGGAATGAGAGATTGGTACACTGCCTTCAAAACCATCGTTTATTCCAGCATATATTTCTAATTTCCCATTGTTTTCTGTTGGAATTTCCCAGTAAAGAGGAGAGCGTTTTTTGGCTAAAGGCTTGTTAAAGTTTTGATTCTTAGATGTGCAATTAATAATATCTTTTGCTAATTCAGGATGCTTATTTGATGTTTGAGAATACCAAGCAGCTAAGTCACTGATGGGAGCCCATGAGAGAAATGCTTTAATTTTATGTTGTGTTTTTAGATATGCGCCCAGCGTAACATAGCCACCACCTGAAGTGCCGATGATGAAAATATTATCAAGATCGACTTGAGCATGGTCGATGGCATATTGGATTGCATCATCTATATCCGTAATTACTCGGTCACTTAAACAGGCGTCTTGGGTGTTGTTTGCTCCGCGAAAATCAGGGTGAATATAATTCCAGCCTGCCTTTAGGGAAAGTTTAGCCAGTGGGTCTTGCTGGGTATAATCTGCTGACCAGCTATGTAAGCTGACTAATAAAGGTTTCACTTTATTGGTTGAAGCAGATAAAAAATAAGCGTTTTGCAATGTCGAGTCATGACTACTTTGAATGCTTATGTGTGAGAATTCCCCGCTCCAATTATTACTGTTATGTAGATAAGATTTAAACGTAGCTAAAAAAATGGATAGTAACAAAAGGCTAATGAGTAATAGCGCTAAGCGTTGATATTTCATGCAATTATGTAAAAAAGGGGGGGGTGCCATATATTGATTTATGCTGTTTTTTGAGGTAATGCCCATTTAATGGGATCCTTACCAAACTCTTGTAAATAACTATTAGTTTGTGAAAAAGGCTTGCTGCCAAAGAACCCTCGATATGCTGATAGTGGCGATGGGTGGACTGATTTAATAATATGATGTTTAGTGGTATCGATCATCTGTGTTTTCTTTTGAGCATTAGCACCCCAGAGGATAAACACCACATGCTTTTTATTCTGGTTGATTGTTTCTATAATGGTATCGGTAAACTTCTCCCAGCCTTTTCCCTGATGTGAATTTGCATTGCCTTGTTCTACGGTGAGTGCTGTATTTAATAATAATACACCTTGCTCAGCCCAGCTTTGCAGGTAGCCTGTATGGCTGTTATCAATGCCTAGATCATCAAGTAATTCTTTATTAATATTGAGTAGTGATTTTGGTAATGGTTTAACCTCAGGCTTTACTGAAAAACATAGACCATGCGCATGACCGAGCGTGGGGTAGGGGTCCTGCCCTAGTATAACCACTTTGAGCTTCTCAAAAGGCATACTGTTAAGTGCATTAAACCAAAGAGAAGCGGGCGGAAGAATTGATTTGCCCTTTGATTGTTCATCGATAAGAAACTGCTTTAACTGTTGCATATAAGGTTTTTCAAACTCATCACCTATCTGTGCTAACCAGCTTTCTTCTAGTTTGATTTTACTTTGCATAAATACCATTCCTACTTTGATCAAAGACTGTCTTTCAGTGCTATTTTAATATATTTCCAACTGTCTGTATCCGGCATAACCATTTCAAAATGACCCAGTTCAGGAATAATTTGAAAGTGTACTTTATCTTGATGCTGAGCCTTTTCAATATAAGATTGGAT
>CAZWEA010000029.1:5103-26500 GCA_964632635.1 uncultured Cocleimonas sp.
ATTAAGGCGTTTCTTGTATCTGATTAAGTTGATTCGCAAGTTATAAAAAAATGGACTTGATCAGAGACTCCTTATTTTAAAATAATGACTGTTTTCATACTTTTTATTTTATTGTAATCTGTTTGAATTAACAAATATCAATGTATAAATAAGTCTCTTAATCTACTATCATTAAGTTAGATTGTTTCAGACGGTATCGAACACAGTCTTTCAAGTATTAATCAATACCCAATAATACCTAATAATACCGTGACTACATTAAGGATAATTCTCTGAGTCAGATGCTACGACCATTAAAAGCCTTATTTATTTCTATGCTTGGTAGCCTACGGGATCTTACTCCAATAATTCTGGTCATTGCCTTTTTCCAAATTGTCGTATTACAACAGCCTGTTCCTGATTTAATTGGATTGATTACGGGTATTATCTTTGTTCTTTTTGGCTTAACTTTTTTTATCTATGGTCTTGAAATGGGGTTATTTCCCATCGGTGAATCAATGGCGCATGCCTTTGCGAAAAAAGGCAGTGTTTTCTGGTTATTAGCATTTGCCTTTTCATTAGGCTTTGGTACAACAATTGCCGAACCTGCCTTGATTGCGGTAGCTGCTGAATCTGCAACAATTGCGGCGCAAGGCGGCATTATTTTAAATACTGAAGATGCGATGAAGAACTATGCAACGGGACTTCGACTCACTGTAGCATTTTCAGTCGGGCTGGCTATTTTAATTGGCGTACTACGTATTTTAAAAGGTTGGCCGATTCATTATTTGATTATTGGTGGTTATATTGGGGTAATGGTTATGACCATATTTGCTCCAAAATCTATTATCGGCATCGCTTATGACTCTGGTGGCGTTACTACCTCAACAATTACCGTGCCTTTAGTGACAGCCCTAGGCGTTGGTTTAGCAAGTAGTATTAAGGGGCGCAATCCTATGGTTGATGGATTTGGCTTAATTGCCTTTGCGTCACTAACGCCAATGATATTTGTGATGGCGTATGGGATGCTAATATGATGTCTGTCTTGGGCCAATGGATTATCGATTTTTCAGGTGTGTTGCTATCTACGGCACGTGATGTATTGCCAATTCTTATCATATTATTAAGCTTCCAAATCTTTATTTTGAGAAAGCCTATTCCCAATTTACGTCGTGTCATTATTGGCTTTGCCTATGTGTTAGTTGGTTTAGCCTTATTTTTACAAGGGCTGGAACAAGCACTTTTCCCTATCGGGCGTTTAATGGCCGAACAGCTTACGGATCCTATGTTTATTCATGGAGTGGAAAACTTCACAGGCGAAATTCACTGGAAAGATTACTTTTGGGTTTATATATTCGCAATTTCCATTGGCTTTAGTACCACTATTGCAGAGCCTTCATTAATGGCAGTTGCGATGAAAGCGAATCAAGTTTCAGGTGGAACCATTGGTGTCTGGGGTTTACGTATAGCGGTTGCAATAGGTGTCGCTATCGGTATCGGTTTGGGTAGTTTTAGAATTGTTACGGGCTATCCCTTACACTGGTTTATAATTGCGGGTTACTTTATTGTGGTGATACAAACATTTTTCGCCCCAAAAATGATTGTTCCACTCGCATATGACTCAGGAGGAGTTACTACCTCGACGGTTACAGTACCATTAGTGGCTGCATTAGGTTTAGGCTTGGCGGAAACGGTGCCTGGTCGCAATCCTTTAATGGATGGTTTTGGCTTGATAGCGTTTGCTAGTTTATTTCCAATTATATCGGTTATGGCTTATGCACAGATTTCTGCCTTTATAAATAAACGAGCAATGAAACAGCTGAAAATAGACCATTCTAAGAAAATTAATCTAAAAACCAAAAAATGAATCAAAGAGGTTATTTAAATGCATTTCAAATTAATAATTGCACTGATTGAAGATAGTAAAACGGATGCTGTGATAGAAGCTGCACGTGATGCTGGAGCAACGGGTACAACCGTTATTAGCAATGCGAGTGGTGAAGGCATTGATGAAAATAAAACATTTTTTGGGTTAACACTTGAGGCTCAGCGAAATGTACTTTTGATGCTTGTTGAGGAGCATTTGAGTCGGGAAATTCTAGAAACTATTAAAGAAGCAGGAGAATTTGATACCCAAAGTGGTGCTGGAATCGCCTTTCAGATTGATGTTGAAGATGTTGTCGGAATTACCCATCAAATGGAAATTTTATCTGAGAAAGTTGAGGAGAAACTCTAATGGAAAAGAAAGCTATTATCCGTGTAAAAGATGTGATGAAACATGACTTCGATAAAGTTGAGGGTTTAGATACAGTGCAATCGGCATTGCAAAAAATGGAACATCATGACTCCCATATTCTAATCGTCAATAAACGTGATGAAGATGATGAATACGGTATCGTGCTACTTGCTGATATTGCAAAAAAAGTTATCGCTAAAGACCGTTCTCCTAGTCGTGTAAACCTCTATGAAATAATGTCAAAACCTGTGATCAGTATACGCTCAGATATGGATATTCGATATTGCGCAAGGCTATTTAATCGCTTTGGCTTGCAAGTCGCACCTGTTGTAGAAAGTGATTGTGGTGATATTATTGGAACGGTTAGCTATAACGATATTGTTTTAAAAGGTTTAGTGAAGCTTTTGGTTTAGTCTAAGAAAAATCAAGGCCGATCATTCGTTTATATCAAAAAGCATTTCATTTTTCTTTTGTACTGAAAGGAAGGTCTCTACTTATGTAAAAAAGGGGGGGGTGCCATTATACGTTCACAGCTTTCATGAATTATATAATAGCTAGATTTCCTTTTTCTTCCAGCCATGCTTTTCTATCTTGAGCACGTTTTTTCGCGAGTAATAAGTCCATGACAGCGCGGGTTTCTTCAGGTTCATCCATGGTCAGTTGTACTAAACGACGAGTGTCTGGATCCATACTTGTTTCACGCAATTGCAATGGGTTCATCTCACCTAAGCCTTTAAATCGGGTGACGGATACCTTTCCTTTGGTTTTTTCTGCTTTGATGCGATCAAGTATGGCATTAAGTTCATCTTCATCTAGTGCATATTCTACTTGCTTACCGATATCGACTCGATATAAAGGTGGCATTGCAATATAGATATGTCCTGCTTTTACTAATGCTGAAAAGTGTTGTACAAATAAGGCACATATTAAGGTGGCAATGTGGGCTCCGTCGGAGTCTGCATCTGCGAGGATACATACTTTTCCGTAGCGAAGATCATCTAAGTTTTCAGAGGCTGGCTCAACCCCGATAGCTACAGAGATATCATGTATTTCATTGGATGCGAGTACCTGTGAGGAGTCAACTTCCCATGTATTCAGTATTTTCCCGCGCAGTGGCATAATTGCTTGAAACTCTCGGCTACGGGCTTGTTTTGCTGAGCCTCCTGCTGAATCACCCTCTACGAGGAATATTTCAGTTTGATTTAAGTCTTGTGAACTACAATCAGCTAATTTCCCGGGTAATGCAGGACCTGCGGATATTTTTTTGCGAACCACTTTCTTGCTGGCTTTAGCACGCTTTTGTGCATTATTAATAACATGTTCTGCAATTAAGTCGCCAAGATTAGGGTTTTGGTTTAGGTAAAGACTAAAAGCATCTTTTACAACTCCACTCACAAAACCAGCTGCGGCTCTGGATGAAAGCCTCTCTTTTGTTTGCCCTGAGAATTGTGGATCTAGCATTTTAAACGATAGAATAAAACATAACTTATCCCAGATATCATCAGGGCTTAGTTTTAAACCACGCGGCAATAGATTTCTAAACTCAGAAAAATCCCTTAGGGCTTCAGTGAGTCCCGTGCGTAAACCATTGGTATGGGTGCCACCCTGTGAGGTAGGGATCAAGTTAACATAACTTTCTTGAACTAAATCACCACCTTCAGGAAGCCAGCATAGTGCCCAATCTACCGCTTCATTATCACTTTTAAATTCACCTAAAAAAGGCTCTTCAGGAAGGTTTTCAAATTCTTTAATCGCATCTACTAAATAATCACGAATGCCATCTTCGTAATACCATTCTTCGGTTTCATTTTTTGCTTCTTCGGTAAACGTAATGTGTAAGCCGGGACAAAGAACGGCTTTGGCACGTAGATTATGTTTAAGTCGTTTAACGGAGAATTTCACCGTATCAAAATATTGTGCATTTGGCCAAAAGTGTAGGGAAGTGCCTGTATTCTTTTTTCCAACGGTTCCTATTTCTTCAAGGTCGCTTGCTTTGTGACCATTTTCAAAAACCATTTCATATTCTTTGCCATTTCGTCTGATGCGAACTTCAAGAATTAATGAAAGTGCATTGACGACAGAAATTCCTACACCGTGAAGACCACCCGAGAAAGCATAGTTTTTATCAGAGAATTTGCCACCTGCATGGAGTGTGCTTAAAATGACTTCAACGCCGGGGACTTTCTTTTCAGGGTGAATATCAACTGGCATACCACGACCATTATCGGTCACAGAAAGAGAACCATCAGCATAGAGAACAACTTGAATTTTATTTGCAAAACCTGCCAAGGCTTCGTCTACACTATTGTCTATAACCTCTTGTGCAAGATGATTAGGTCGGGTAGTGTCGGTGTACATCCCAGGACGTTTACGAACTGGGTCTAAACCACTCAGTACTTTTATTGAATCGGCGTTATAGTCATTGCTCATCGTTTTGCAAGCCCTTGCGTTGATGGTTGTTTGTAAACTCTTAACATATGGAGTTATGCTGAGGTCTCATATGAATTTACAACACTTACGCTTGAAATAGTAGGAATATGTGCAGGAATAAGATATGAAAAGATGGATTAAACCAATAACTTTAAAAGGAAAATCAGCCAGTTTAGAACCAATGACAATGGATCATGCACAAGAACTGGGTGAAGCATCTAAAGATGGTGAGTTATGGAAGTTGTGGTACACGGCTGTGCCTTCCCCTGAGACGGCGCAAAGCTATGTTGAAGCTGCAATGAAGATGTTTGATGGTCGTGCCACAATGCCTTTTGTTATAAGGGAAAGTCAACAGGGTAAAATTATTGGTAGTACCCGATTTTGCAATATTGATGAGCAAAATCAACGTGCTGAGATTGGTTATACTTGGTACGCTAAAAGCTATCAACGATCAGCTATTAATACAGAATGTAAGTTGTTGCTATTAAGCCATGCCTTTGAACAATTAGATGCGATAGCGGTCGAATTTTGTACCCACTGGCATAATTTAGCTTCACGTCGTGCCATTGAACGTTTGGGAGCAAAGCAGGATGGTGTTCTAAGAAATCACCAGAAAATGGCCAATGGTGGTTATCGGGATACGGTGGTATTTTCGATTATTAATTCGGAATGGCCTGTCGTTAAAGAAAGTTTAGAACAAAAATTAAATCAATATTTGGAGAGTCCATGAAGTTAGAATTTGTTATTAAACCTGCTCTGAGCATTTTGCTATCTACTGCCTTTTTTATGCCTATTGCACAGGCTAAAACTGAATCAACGGTGCCTAATTTAGAGCGTGAAAAACGTATGGCTTCAGAGGTTGAAGATGCGGTTCTCGATGGTGAAGTTGTGTATCTTAAGGATGGTGAACATAGTTTTATGGCGATAGACACCGAAGCTGAAGATGTGACCAAAGGTGCGCTGATTATCCTCCACGGGCGAGGCTTTCATCCTAACTGGCAAGATACGGTTTACCCTCTACGTACGCAACTTCCTAGTAAAGGTTGGCGAACACTTGCTTTGCAAATGCCTGTACTTGAAAAAAGTGCAAAATATTATGACTATGAACCTGTTTTTCCGCTCGCAGCACCCCGAATTGATGCAGGTATAGAATATTTAAAAAAGCAGGGGGTAGATAATATTGTACTGCTTGCGCATAGTTGTGGTGCACATATGGCAATGGATTGGTTTAGAAATGGCGGTAATAAAAAGGGTGATATAAAAGCGTATATTGGTGCTGGAATGGGTGCGACCGACTTTGGTCAAAATATGAAAAAGCCTTTTCCTTTAGCTGATCTTACTATTCCTGTAATGGATGTTTATGGTGAAAAAGAATATCCAGCAGTGAGAAGCAAAGCACCTGAAAGGTTATTAATGATAACAAAAGCAGCTAACTCAAAATCGAGACAGATCATTGTGTCAGGTGCGAATCATTACTTTACAGATAAAGGAGATGAGTTGGTTGCTGCTGTTGAAAAGTGGTTAGAGGCGTTGTAATTCCCATAAACTCATGGATGGCATCCCCCCCTTTTTTACATAATTGAAGGTTTTGTCACCCTGATTCATTGGAAAGATGATCCAATGGGTTTACTCTATTTGGTTTTGTGTCTGCATATCAACTCTGCACTTTCAGTGCAGAGTTGATATGTCAAAGGCTCAATGGATACTATGGAGACTCGATGAATTCTTCCGATTCATCATCCTTTTCTGGAGGTAGCAAGGCTTCACGAGTAATACCCATCATTAACAATGAACTATTAGCAACATAGATAGAAGAGTAAGTTCCAACGATAACACCAATAATCATTGCCATTGAGAAGCCATGAATGATTTTCCCACCAAAAATGTATAACGCAACTAATACCAGCAGAGTGGTTAAGGATGTCACAATAGTACGTGATAGTGTTTGGTTAATAGAAGTATTAATTGACTCTTCTGCATCAGCTTTGCGCAACTTTAAGAAATTTTCACGCACACGGTCAAACACGACGATGGTGTCATTGAGTGAATAACCGATTATAGCGAGGATTGCGGCTAGTATGGTTAAATCAAACTCCATTCGAGTGATTGAAAATATTCCCATGGTGATTACAACGTCATGTACAAGTGCGATTATTGCTCCAACTGAGAAGCGAAATTCAAAACGCAAGGTAACATAGATTAAGATACCAGCCAGTGCTAATAACATAGCTGTGCCACCATCATCACGTAGTTCATCACCAATTTGTGGCCCAACGTTTTCGACTCGGCGCATTTCAATGTTAGGGTTAGATGTTTTAAGAATAGCTAGAACCTTGTCACCTACCAGTGCTCTATCAACATTTTCAGTAGGTGCTATGCGGATTAATACATCCTTGGCAGTACCAAAGTGTTGGACTAATGCATCAAAGTTTTCTGTTTTTAAAGCTGTACGAATTTTATCTACATCAGCTGCTTCCTGATAACCTACTTCGATGACCGTTCCACCAGTGAAATCAATACCAAGGTTTAGTCCGTTAACAATCAGTGAACCAATGGATGCGACAAAAAGTAATACTGATAAAATTAGAGCAGGTTTACGCATACCCGTAAAATTGATCATTTTCTTTTGTGAATTAATTTTTCTCATTAGTGTTTTCCCCATGCCCAAATTGAAATATTTTCGAGGTTCTTTTTGCGACCGTAAATTAAGTTAATGACGGCGCGAGTCCCCATGATGGCTGTAAACATAGATGACACAATACCAATGGCAAGCGTGATGGCAAAACCTTTGATGGGACCAGTGCCCATAGCGTAAAGAACGATAGCGGCAATAAGCGTGGTAATATTTGCGTCGGCAATGGTTGAAAAGGCTTTTTCATAACCTGAACTTATTGCTGCTTGTGGCGTTAGGCCACTTCTTAGTTCTTCTTTAATTCGTTCATAAATCAGTACATTAGCATCAACTGCCATACCAACTGTTAAAACGATACCTGCAATACCAGGAAGTGTTAGCGTTGCACCCATAAGTGAAAGAGCAGCGACGATAAGGACTAAATTTAATGTTAGTGCTAAATTTGCGACAAGTCCAAATACACGGTAATAAAGAGCCATAAATATGAGGACTAGTATAAAGCCAATTATAACTGAATTAACGCCTGCACTAATATTATCAGCGCCAAGGCTTGGGCCGATGGTACGTTCTTCAACGATGTATACAGGCGCTGCTAATGCACCTGCTCTTAGTAATAGAGCAAGGTTTTGAGCTTCTTGTGGAGAATCAAGTCCTGTTATTTGAAAGCGTTTACTGAGTTCTTCTTGTATACGAGCGACATTGATGACTTCTTTTTCAATTGTTGTTTTCTTTTTGAAACTACCATCTTCTAATTTTGTGATATCCGTTTTATGTTCAATAAAAACGACTCCCATCAGCTTTTTAACATTGGCACGTGTTGCTCTGGAAAATAACTTTGCGCCTTTACTATCGAGTACTATAGTTACTGAAGGTTGGTTATTTTCATCAAGACCAGCAGAGGCATCTGTTATATATTCACCCGTTAGCATGACTCGACGCTTTAATAAAACGGGGTTGCCATTTCTCTCTTTATAAAGCTTATCGCCTGCAGGGATACTACCGCCTGCCTGTGCTGATAAGGCATCCGCATTTTCATCTACGAGACGAAACTCTAATGTTGCGGTGGTGCCGAGGATGATTTTTGCTTGTGTTGGGTCTTGCACACCTGGTAATTGAACAACAATGCGTTCCAGCCCCTGTTTCTGAATGATAGGCTCTGCAACACCTAATTCATTGACACGTCTGCGTAACGTTGTAATGTTTTGTTTGAGTGCAAAGTTTTTTGTATTGTCTATATTTCTTTGAGTTAGAATAGCTTTTAGTGCTGCACCTTTTGCTGTTTTATGATCAGTAAACTCTATTTGATCGCGGTATTCACGTTTAATCTTCTTTCTTGCTAAGTCACGATCTTCAGATGTTTTGAACTGAACGACTAAATGATCTGAAATACGTTTGACACCAAGGTAACTAATTTTTTCACCGCGAAGAAAATTACGAAATTCCTGACTGTGACGATCCAAAGATTTATCTATCGCAGCCTTCATGTCTACTTCCATAAGGAAATGTACACCACCTCGAAGATCTAATCCCAAATTCATAGGGCTAAGGTTTCTAAGCCATTTTGGTGTGGCGGGCGCTAGATTTAAAGCGGTATAAAATTTATTGCCCAGTTCTTCCTTAATCGCTTCTTGAGCGGCTAATTGTGTATCAGGTGAGTCGAAACGTATTAGTAATTTTTTATTTGGAAGCATTTCAATATCACCATAGGCGATATTTTTGTTATCAAATGATCCTTTGATTCTATCAATTATCTGTGTATCTATAACTTGATTACTGGAGCTAACAGAAACTTGTACAGATGGTTGAGAAGGATACATATTTGGTAAAGCAAACAGGAAGCCTAATAGCATCACGACGATGATTAGGAGATATTTCCACATTGGATAGCGGTTCATTATTATTAACCCGAATTTAATTGTGTTCTAAAATTGTGTTCTAAAGTAATTATGATTGTTGTACTTGCCCATATTCAAAGAATAGGGCTGTTTCAATTCTCAGAGATTAGCTGCCTTTCATCGTACCTTTTGGCATTACAGATGTTATTGCATGGCGTTGTATTTTAATAGAAGAAGTGTCAGATACTTTCAATTCTATAAAATTATCGCCTAACTTTGTAATTTTACCTAGGATACCACCGCTGGTTACGACTTCATCACCTTTGCTTAATGCATCAAGCAAAGAAACATGCTCTTTAGCTTTTTTTGACTGTGGACGGATAATCATAAAATACATGATGCCGAAAAATAGTGCGATCATGAAAACTAATTGTAAACCACCACCTTGTGCTCCGTCCCCTGCTGCCATTGCATCAGATATAAAAAAACTCATATGAAACTCCCTTTATTTAATGTCTTAAGTGCTAGCCGTGTATTATGCCTTATCCCATGGAAAGTTAATAACTTTCTGTACGGATTTTTCATTAGAAATACACATCAGTACACGATCAAGCCCAATTGCAACCCCTGCAGAACGAGGTATTCCTTTTTTACATGCTGCTAAAAAAAATGCATCTTGTGTAACCTTCTCGAGGTTATGGTTTATACGAGCTGCATTTTCTGATTGTAATATATTTGTGTTACGCAGGTAATCAATTTCCTCTTGATAACCATTGCCAAGCTCTACTGAGCCGAGATATACCTCAAATCGTTCCGCTACAACATAATTTGATTCTTTTCGTAATTGTGCAAGTGCTGATTGTGATGCTGGATAATCATATATAAACGTTAATCTGTTTTTATCAAAACTAGGTTCTATACAGTGGGTTAACAGTGCATCTAGCAAAGCTTGTTTATCCAAGGTATCAGTTTCAAGTCCATTGATATTTTCTTTTACACAACTAGCAAGTATTTCTTTGCTAGCGATATGGGGGTTGATTGTAAACTTTTCAAGAAATAACTGTTCATAAGTGTAAATAATTGGTTCTTCGCTAAAAGTAGGTATGAGTTTATGCATTAACTTATGTAGCAAAGAGCTGACTTCTTGCATTAACTCGTGATAATTAAAACCCACTCTATACCACTCCAGAAGGGTAAATTCTGGATTATGGTTATTGCCAGATTCGCCTTCTCTCCAGACTTTACAAATTTGATATATATCGCCACTACCTGCCGCTAGTAGTCGTTTCATTGGGTATTCTGGTGAAGTGTGTAAATATCTATTAGCTAGTTCTTCAGTATTATTTAGCTTAAAAGGGACTATAAATGACTCTATAAAAGGATCTGTATTCCCTGCTTTAGATAGTGCAGGAGTTTCAACTTCTAGTACATTGTGATCATTAAAAAATGAACGGACGTGATGATACATTTCTGCACGTAATTTGCGTACTTCATGGCTTGTACTAGGTGACCAGTCCATTGTAAACAGGCTCTATATAATGAGATTAACTATCTTTAACTCTTGAAAGATATTCACCCGTACGTGTATCAATCTTAACTATTTCACCTTCTTCGACAAACAAAGGGACTTTAATCTGAGCACCTGTTTCGACTACAGCGGGCTTCGTTGCACCTTGTGCAGTATTACCCTGAACTCCAGGGTCACATTCTGTTATTTTTAATTCAACAAAATTAGGAGGTGTAGCACTCAAGGGTGAACCATTCCAAAGGGTGATAATGTATATTTCTTGTGGTTTTAGCCAATGCTTGATGTCTGCGATTGCTGTTTCTTCTGCAGCGTGTTGTTCAAATGTTGTAGGTTCCATAAAGTGCCAGAATTCTCCATCTTCGTAGAGATATTCCATATCCACTTCCATGACATCAGCTGCTTCGACTTTCTCACCTGATTTCCACGTTTTATCAATGACTCTACCCGTTTTAAGATTTCGTATTTTGACACGGCTAAAAGCTTGTCCTTTACCTGGTTTTACAAATTCATTTTCAACAATCGTGTAAGGGTCTCCATCCATAATAAATTTAAGACCGCTTTTGAATTCACTGGTATTGTAACTTGCCATTTTTAATGCTCTTGAGAGTTTTCCATGTGGGTGCATACTTAAACATAAAAACAATTATTTTCCAATAGAACTTATGCTGAGCCCCCATACTGTAAAACAGTTGTAAGCATGAAATATCAAAAAAAGGGGGGGGTGCCATCAAGAAATAAATAGTGATTCGATTTTTGCAGTTATCTTTCCGTCGAACGGTCTAGCTTTGCTATGTCACTCATTATAGAAAAATGTTAATATAGGTGCCTAGATAGACGAAAACAATAAAACTAACAATAATAAGGTCATTTATGAGCCTAGCCATATTCAAAAATAAAAACAAAAAATCATCCGAAAGTAAACCGTCCAAAGATTCAGCAACAAGTTACTCTAAGAGTCAGATTAATATTCGTACGGTTTCTAAAGCTAGAAGTTGGGTAGCTGAGCTTCCTATGACTGATATGGGGGAAACTACTCGCCGTATTTTTGCAGCTATAACTGTTTTAAATCAAGATACTTTACCTCCACAGGTGAGAATAGATGTAACTGAAGTTCTACTTCCTTACGTGAAAATGATTCTCGAGAACCTAGATAGGCACTTTCTTAGCCGGTCATTTCCTTTACCAGAGAGAAGTCAGAAAATATTTGACTTGAAAAGGTCATTGATAATGGAGTTGGCAGGTTCCTATCAATTAGCATCATTAGATATGCTAACTAAAAAAAGTATTTCTCGTAAAAAATTGATTATTTCGATTGGAAGAGCCATCCAGTATATGAGTATGGTGATACTAAATGATTATAGTATTTATGCTAAAAATGAAAAAACAATATGGCATGACATACATCATTTATACCTTCTAGCTTGTGAAAATGATATTGAAAATAAAGATATACCTCGTAAAGATGATGTTAATGGTGAGATTTTTTCAATTGAAGAACAATATAAACTTATTAATATAATTGCACTCTCAGCACCGAATACACTTCGGGAATCTGAAGTGATGCGTGTCAGAGAGTTCTTCATTCAAACTTTGGGCGAAGTTGTTGTCATGTCTGATGCTTCAAACGTACAAAGTAAATATGCTCATATAGCATTAATGAACAGTGATGAACCAGCAACATTAATGCCTATAAGTGATCTTTTAGATTCACCAACAAGCCGAATTTTTGATTTGTCAGCAGTAATACATCATCTTGATCAATTTGTCAGTTTAAGTGAAAACTCCGATTTAGGAAAACATAGTAAATGGCCAATGCTGACGCATAGCTTAGCAAAGCGTTTAGTATATGTTTTAACAACTATACGAAATAGGCGTTATAAACGATTTCCACGAGATGATAAAGCTCTTCTAGCAATAAGAATGCCTGATGTTATCACTATGATACGTGATAATGATACTGAGTCATTCTTGGATCAAGTGAATGATGATGTTGAGGATGATAATATTTATGAAGCACTAGCTGCTGAAGAGTCAGTTTCAAGTCCTTGGACTGAAATTGATGTAGAGTCTTTAGCTGAAGACAGAGCCATAAATATTTATAGTTGGAAAATAGAAAACAGCAGTTCTGGTGGATATGGCTTATGCCAGATTAAAAACGAAAAAAGCCCCGCTCGCGTTGGCGAGTTAGTAGCCATCAAAGACCCTAAAGATAACGCTGGATTATGGCAAATTTCTGTAGCAAGGTGGATGGATTCATTCCAAAAACAAGGTTTACGAATGGGTTTAGAGGTGTTGTCATTGCACGGCATGATGGTGACAGCAGAAAGTGTCACTAATCGAGAAATAACCCAAAAGCTTCCTTTAGAAGGTATATTACTACCAACAATAGATGGAGCTAGAGAAGAGGCTAATTTAATTTTTCCTAGTTTTATTTTCCAGCAAGATGATGAATTGACAATAACATTTGGTTCTCGTCAACAACTTGTAAGACTAAACTCTTTGGATGATACAATAGGAAACTTTTCCTACTGTAGCTATGAAGTACTGGATAAAAAAGATGCTCCGGAAGGAACGCTTGAGTCGTATGATGATATTTGGGAGTTTCTATAAGAGTAAGCTTTAAGGAGAGCTATCGTTATTACTGGTGTGATAGCTACTAATATTGATTTCTGATCCTTAAAGTTTTTCAGAGTAGTTACTCGTAGAACATTTTTAATTGAGTTATTATTCTTTAATAAAGAAAGACTTAGTTAACCAATTGTAACAATTTGTTCATATTTGTAAACTAAGGGGATAGTTTATGAATATGAACATATCCGTGATACTTACACACATATATCAAATAATTTAATAGAAATATAGCTTGAGGAAGATTTAAATTGGATAATTTTTTACCATTTGCTTTACCTTTGATTGGTGATGACGAAATATCAGAAGTGGTTGATACTTTAAAATCAGGTTGGTTGACAACGGGTCCTAAGTCAGCAAGATTTGAAAAAGACTTTGCTAATTTTGTGAGTGCATCTAATGCGTTATCTGTAAACTCTGCAACATCTGGTCTACATTTAGCGTTGGAAGCCATCGGTATTGGCGAAGGCGATGTTGTTATTACTACTCCTTATACATTTACTGCTACAGCAGAAGTTATTCGTTATCTTGGTGCAGATCCTTTACTGGTAGATATAGACCCTAAGACTTTCAATATCAATCCTAAATTAATTAGGGAAGCTATTGAAAAAAATGATAAAGTTAAGGCAATTCTGCCTGTTCATTTTGCGGGTCAATCCTGTGATATGGATGAGATTATGAGTATTGCACAGGAGTTTGATGTCAAGGTAGTTGAAGATGCTGCTCATGCTCTGCCTACGACATGGAAAGGAAAAACAATAGGCTCAATTTCTGATATCACTGTTTATAGTTTTTACGTTACAAAAACGATTGCGACAGGTGAGGGCGGAATGATTACTACTGAGAATGAAGATTATCTTTCTCGAATGAAAACCATGCGCTTACATGGCATTAACCGTGATGTTTTTGATCGATATACTTCTGATAAACCATCGTGGTTTTATGAAGTTGTAGAGCCTGGGTATAAATACAATATGACTGATGTTGCAGCATCAATTGGTATACATCAATTAAAACGAGCGAAAGAGTTTCAGCAACGACGTGAATGGATAGGTGAACAATACACACAGGCTTTTGCAGGTCTACCATTAACAACCCCATACGTAGCTTACCCCGATGATACACATGCGTGGCATTTATATGTTTTACAGCTTGATTTAGAGTCAATCTCTATTGATAGAGATAAGTTTATTGAATTAATGGTTGAAGAAGGGATAGGAACAAGCGTTCATTTTATCCCTCTCCATTTACAACCCTATTGGCGTGATAGATACGATTATCAAGAAAATGACTTTCCTGTTGCATTAGATGTTTTTAAGCGAGCGGTGAGTTTGCCTATATATCCTAAAATGACAGATGCCGAGGTTGATAGAGTGATAGCTGCGGTTAAAAAAGTGTGTAAAAGTGTGGCTAACAATGATTAAAAAACGAATATTCGATTTGTTTTTTGTAATTCCTGGTCTACTCGTTTTATCACCGGTGCTAATCATTATTGCTTTATTAATAAAGTTTAAAGATGGTGGGAATGTATTATTTAAACAGGTTAGAGTTGGTAAAAATGGTAAACATTTTAAAGTATTAAAGTTCCGTACCATGGTTATTAATGCTGAAAAGTTAGGTAATAAAGTTACCACAGGTAATGACCCACGAATTACTGCTGTGGGAAGTACCTTACGTAAATATAAACTAGATGAACTTCCCCAGTTATTTAATGTACTAATGGGTGAGATGAGTCTAGTTGGTCCAAGACCTGAAGTACCTGAATATGTAGAGTTTTATCCAAAGGATACTCGGGATATCGTTTTATCCGTACCGCCTGGGATGACCGATAGAGCATCTATAGAATTTGTGAATGAAAATGATTTACTTACTAATGCTGAAGATCCCGTGAGTGAGTATAGGAACAAAGTTCTGCCGATTAAGCTAGATTACTATGTCGACTATGTAAAAGACCGCTCACTTTGGTTGGATTTCAATTTAATTCTAAAAACAGTAGTTGCCATTTTTTAACTGTTTTTTATTTTGATAAGGACAGTCCGCTAGGAGTCTCTAATTGGACTTAATTAGAGACTCCTTAAACAACTTATAAGGCTTATAGAAACCAATTTTATGTTAAGTAAATTGAAAATATTTTTTCTTCACAGGTCACGTAGTCAAAAACGCTTAATCATGATTGCACTTGATGCAGTGATGTTGCCAGTATTGCTATGGATAGCATTATCTCTTGGGAATAATACATTTATAGTTCCCGTTCTAGAAGAAATCATCCTCTACTTTCTTCCCATTGTTATTTTCTTTCCAATACTCATTAAAACTGGCTTATATAAGTCTGTATTACGCGGTTTTCAAAATAAAACTATTATTAATATTCTCATTGCCACCCTAGTTTCTACTTTAGGGTGGGCTATGATTACAAAGTTAATCGGTTTTTCAATTTTGACTAAATCTAGTGTCATTTTGTATTGGCTTAGTACGTTTACCTATATGGCTGGAAGTCGCTTACTTTTCCAATATTGGTTGTATGGTGATAAAAAAAATAGGGATCAAAGTAAACGCGTTTATATCTATGGTGCAGGTGTTGCAGGTACGCAGCTTGCTGGACTACTTGCGGATGATAATTCATACAGTGTAGAAGGTTTTATCGATGATGATGCATCTCTTAGAGGCTGGAATATTTCTGGTATGAATGTAAAAAGTTTTGATAAAACTGCCCCTATTCTAATAGAAGAAGATGCAAATACAGAAGTCATTATTGCTATGCCATCTGTTGAAAGATCAAAAAGACAGTTTATCATTGATAGATTGGAACCTTTTCCTGTCAAAGTCCGCACTATTCCAGCAGTAGCAGATTTTACCAGTGGTGATTTACGAGTTTCAGATATTAAAGATATTGATATTGATGATCTTCTAGGTCGAATCCCCGTGAAACCAGATAGTAACTTACTACCTGCCAATATTTCAGATAAAGTTGTATTGCTTACTGGTGCAGGTGGTTCTATAGGCTCTGAGTTATGTAGACAGGTGCTACAACTTAAACCTAAGAAAATGATTTTGCTTGAGCTCAGTGAGTTTGCTTTGTATCAGATTGAACAAGAACTTACAGAAATCATGTCCAATCTCGAAGAAGAAATTGAAATAGAACGGATATTAGGTTCATGTGGAGATCAAGCTTTACTGGATAGGTTATTTACACGTAACAATGTTCAAACCGTCTACCATGCAGCCGCATACAAACATGTTCCCTTAGTAGAAGAAAATCCCATTGCAGGTTTAACAAATAATATTTTTGGTACTAGAACACTTGCGCGCACATCTCTTTCATCAAATGTTGAAACATTTATTTTAATTTCAACAGATAAAGCCGTACGCCCAACCAATATAATGGGATGTTCGAAACGTATTGCTGAGATGGTTCTTCAGTCTCTTGCGGATAGTCCTAACTGTAAAACAACTTTTTCGATGGTACGTTTTGGTAATGTGCTTGGTTCTTCTGGTTCTGTTGTTCCTAAATTTAGACAACAAATTGCTGATGGTGGTCCGATTACTGTAACTCATAAGGATATCACGCGTTACTTTATGTCGATTCCTGAGGCTGTACAGTTAGTGATACAGGCAGGGGCGATGGGTCAGGGGGGCGATGTATTTGTTCTCGATATGGGTGAGTCTGTAAAAATCTGTGATTTAGCAACTAAGATGATAAGGTTATCAGGGTTGAACTTGAAAGACGAAAGTAATCCTGATGGCGATATAGAGTTAAGATACTCAGGCTTACGACCTGGGGAGAAGCTTTATGAAGAGTTGCTCATCGGCGATAACGTAAAGCGAACAGAACATAGCCGTATAATGCAAGCGAATGAAGAGTTTCTAAGTATCAAAGAGTTAAACAGTCTCTTAGAGAAACTAAATACTGCACTATTGAGTGATAATGTCGAGACCATCAAGAAGTCATTGAAGACGGTTGTTAGTGGCTATACACCTTGGATTTTTAAAGACAATGATAAAAATATCGATAAGGATAATATCAGTAAAGAGACTTCCAATATCGTACCAATTAATAGATCCTAATTAGTTTTTTTATTGAGATAGTTTCATCGTTTAGACGTAGAATGTACCCCTCCCACTTGAATTTATAGTCTTCATATCTGTAGAGTGAAGTTAGAAAAAGCAAATGAATTTGTGTTGAATATATGCTTACTCTCAGCTTGAAGCGGTCAACTGAGGAATCTAAGTTAAAGGTTTGTTGTCCTTATATCTCTTAAAAATAAAAGATTGTCGGGTAAGCACTGTTAATTATAATAGCCTCAAGTATTGTTCGACTCTATGGGATCACGTGGTTTACATTGTATTTTTATTGGTCAGAGCAATCGTTTATATTCTGATTTAATAGACGTTCTTAATAAAACGCATATTCATTTTCGAATTAATGCAGTAGATTCTAAAACGATAGAAATTGAAAAAGCACTTAGGAACTTAAAAGACTCTACGCTTATATTCCTTCCCGATGATTCTGCTTATCCTTTAGATTGCTTGTCAGATCTGATTTGGCAACATAGTTTAGATGCAACCGTTGTTATATTGACAAAAACATCTAGGACTACCTCACTAAAGACACCGTATAACAACACACAGTTCGCTAAAGTTAACTTCGATTGTAATAGCAAAGATACACTTTTGTTCTTTCAGTACTTGATTCAAATGGTGAAATTAAAGTCAGACTTTCGCCGTAGTAAACGACTCTTGAGTATTTCAGAAAAAAGGGGACGTTACTTAGTTGAGACAAGTCGTATCGCAATTGCTTATATCTCCAGAGATATCCATCTCTTTGCCAATTCTGCTTACCTTAGATTATTTAATATATCATCAAAAAGTCGCTTACACAGTTTTACGATTAGTGACTTTGTAGTTGAAGATGAACATCAATTGTATAATAGTTATTTGGATGATCAGATAAAGTATACAAAGGATGAACACTCGTTAATCATATCCATGAGGAAGAAGAATAATGAATCATTTCGAGCACGAATAAATATCATTCCTTCAGTATATAGAGGAAGAAAATGCTTGCAAATTTGGGTGCAAAACTTAACTGATTACTACCAGAATACGACTAGTGATAGCCCTATTGCAGAACTAGATGAAACGCCATTAAATAGTAGAGTAGGTTTTTTAAATGTTGTGAAGTCAAATAAGACTTATGAGAATATACTGCTTAAAAAATTACTTAAGTCCAAAAATATTAGTATAAAAACTCAAGTATTAACTAACTTGAAGGACATAAACTCCAAGAAAAACAAACAGAATTTTTATTTTTTGTCTTTGAATAAGTCTGAACTACAAACTGAGAGTATCAATAAATTACTTTTAAAGGCTTCTGATGGTGATCTATTTATTACTAAGAAGGTATTTTGGGATAAAGTTAAACTGAGTAGAGTGTTTCATATTCTTTTAGAAAAGGATTATAAATATAATCAGTACTTAGTTAACCTTAGCAAGGAATCTCTTAAAAGTAGTCTTTTTTTAAAGTGGTTAGAGTCTGCTTTGCACAAAATAGGGGATAAAAGCTCTTATCTGACTTTTAATTTACCAACACAGCTCGATGATAACCATAGACAAATGTTTCTTCAGTTTACAAGTCTAATAAAATCAATGGGGTGCAAGCTCGCCTTGTGTGGTTTTTATGTTTCAGCTGAAACGGTACAACTTCTTAAACATTTAAAGCCAGATTATGTTTGTTTGTCGTTACGCTGGATCAGTATAATTGAAGACAATAATAAAAAGGAAATCAGTCTCAGTAGAGTGATCAGAAAACTAGAATCAAGAAATATAAAAGTTATTGCACCTTGTGGTTCTAACTTAGAAATGAAGAGATTATTTATACTTTCTGGGGCTTCCTTTTGTCTGGAAAAAAATGCAAAGCAATAGTGTTGCTTGTTATAATGTTTACGAATAGATTTATAGTAAATTGTTGGACTATCACCTAATTATTAAAACTTTCAGAAAATTTAATTTCTTTATTAAATTAGTTTAAATACGCTGACAAAATAAATCTGAATTTAAAAAAATGATAAGCAATAAATAAAAATAAGCAGGCTAATTATGCACATTGTACATGTAATAGAACCGATGGAGCACGGAGTGTTTGTTTGGGTTGTTGATATGGCTAATCGTCTGGTGAACGATGGTTATAAAGTCTCTGTATTACATTCTATTCGTGAAAACACACCTGAAAACTGGCGAGAAAAATTTGACCCGAAAGTTGAGTTGCATCACGTGCAAATGAGTCGTTCAATCGACCCTGTTATGGATATTAAGGCTTTAATAAAACTGACTAAATATATTAAAAATCTCAATCCTGATGTGATTCATACGCATTCATCAAAAGGTGGTTTTTTAGCACGCGCAGCGGGTTTTATTTTAGGAAAAAATAAGCAATTACTTTATACATCACATGCTATTCATTACCCTTTAATAGAAAACCCAGTTAAACGTAAATTGTACAAGTATTTTGAACATATTGGCTACTGGTTGGGTGGAAAAATTGTAGCATGTGGTAAAGAAGAATTTGAAATTATTAAAAAAGATATTACCCATGGAAATACCGATCGATTACTACGAATCAGTAATGGTATTGATATACAACAACTGACTGCCAAAGACTATGCAATTAAAAATGAAAAAATTAAAGTTGGTGTATTAGGTCGGATCTCATTACAGAAAGATCCTAAAGTGTTTGCAAGAATTGCTCATAATATCTATCAGAAAAGAAATGATATTGAGTTTATTTGGATTGGTGGTGGTGAGAAAGAAGATGTGGATTTGTTAGAATCTGTAGGTGTCTCTGTGACTGGAATGTTAGACCGTAGTGAAGCTTTGGAATTATTGCCTTCACTGGATATCTATTTTCAAACATCTGCTTATGAAGGTTTATCTCTAGCATTGTTGGAAGCTCAAGCTTCTGGAATTCCTGCCGTCGTTACGAAAATCCCCGGTAATGATGAAGTTGTACAACATGCAGATACGGGCTTTGTTGCAGCAACAGAAACCGAGTTAGAAAATTATCTAGAAAAATTAATTGATTCAGAAAAACTTCGTATAGAAATGGGGAAAAAGGCTAAAAACTATACTGAAGAGTTCTTTTCATTATCGGCTATGGCAGATCAGTATAAAGCTGAGTATGCTAAATTACTGGAAGAGGGACAATTTATTAAGCAGAGCGCATAGAGTAAGCTGCTAAAACTGTTATTTAATAAGATGGCACCCCCCCCTTTTTTGTATAATTAGTTAACAAAGAGTAGATATAAAATTTAATTTAAAGGTCCTTGCTGCTACCGTAGAATAGTCCTAAACAGATGAATAATCCTCAGCACGTTTTATCCAACGATCTATCAATGGATCAACCCTATCAGGGTATTTTTCTAACATCACTTGAGCAATTTCTTGTACCTTAGGTAATAATGTTTGGTCACTCATAAGGTTGGCAATTTTAAATTGCAATTCACCCGTTTGACGTGTCCCAAATACTTCACCTGGCCCGCGTATTTCTAAATCTATTTTAGCAATTTCAAAGCCATCACTGCTATTTCTTAGTGCCTCAAGGCGTTTATGCGCATTTTTTGAAAGGGGTGATTGATACATGAGTACACAGCTGCTGGCTTTACTGCCTCGACCGACACGCCCACGTAATTGATGTAACTGTGCTAAACCTAATCGTTCAGCATTCTCAATCACCATTAATGATGCATTGGGGATATCAACACCAACTTCTATAACGGTAGTTGCTACAAGTAAATTAATTTTTGCTGCTTTAAATGAACTCATTATCTGTTCTTTTTCATCAGACTTCATTCGCCCATGAATAATACCGATTGAGAGCTCAGGTAATGCATTTTTTAATAGCTCCCATGTCTCTTCAGCATTCTGACATTGTAAGGCTTCAGATTCTTCAATCAATGTACAGACCCAATAAACCTGTGCGCCGTCTTTACACACATTGGTAATGCGTTCAACAATCTGATCACGGCGGGAATTACTAATCACCACCGTTTTAATAGGCGTTCTACCGGGTGGTAATTCATCAATAACGGAATAGTCCATATCTGCATAACTTGTCATTGCTAACGTACGGGGAA
>CAZWEA010000030.1:0-16049 GCA_964632635.1 uncultured Cocleimonas sp.
CAAAATGATACATATACGGTGACAGTAGCTACGCCAAACGGTGTTATTCCAACTTCTGGTTCTAGCGATAATAGTGTGCCAGATACTGCAACAGAGAATAACAAGTCTCATAGTGGGGCAGGAACAACTGTTGTTGTTGGTACCATTGATAACCTAACTTTAGACTTCGGATTCACACCTCCTCCGACTCCTTTAGTTAAAATTGGTAATCTTGTTTGGATTGAAGATGATAATGATGGCGATTCAACAACGGGGAATATAACACCTGTCATTGGAACAGTTGTCACTGCAACTGCTACCGACGGTACGGTTTATACAGGAACCACTGATGCTTTAGGTAATTACTTAATCGATGTACCTCAAAATGATACATATACGGTGACAGTAGCTACGCCAAACGGTGTTATTCCAACTTTGGGTTCTAGCGATAATAGCGTACCAGATACCACTACTGAGAATAACAAAACTCATAATGGTGCAGGAACTACTGTAAATGTAGGTACTGTAGACAATCTAACTTTAGACTTTGGATTTACACCTCCAACTGAACCTTTGGTAAAAATTGGAAATCTTGTCTGGATAGAAGATGATAATGATGGTAACTCAACTTCTGGCAATATTACGCCCGTTGTTGGTTCAATTGTCACGGCAACAGCTAGTGACGGAACTATCTATACAGATACAACCGATGCAAGTGGTAACTATCTAATTGATGTACCACAGAACGACACTTACGTTGTTACTGTAGCTACACCTATTGGGCATCTTCCAACTTCCGGCTCAAATGACAATAGTGTGCCTGATACTACAACTGAGAATAACAAAACTCATAATGGTATTGATGGAACTACCGTTGTTGTTACTACAGAAGATAACCTGACACTAGACTTTGGATTTGTACCTACTGTTAAAATTGGTAGTTTAATCTGGTATGAAGATGATAACGATGGTGATGCTACTACAGGTAATGTGACCTACCCTCCAGCTGGAGTACTTGTTACTGCTACTGCAGAAGATGGCACTACTTACACTAGCCTAACAGGTGAAAATGGTTCATATTCGATTGATGTACCCATTAATGGCACATACGTGGTTACTATTCCGCCTCCGGCTGGATTCTCTCCGACGTCAGGATCAGATGATACGGGTGTTCCAGGTGATGATAGTGAAAACAACCTAAGTCATAATGGGTCAGGAACAAGTGTAACAGTTGGTACAACTGATAATCTCACTGTCGACTTTGGGTTTATCAATAACACATTGATCACTAATCCATCAAATGAGCCTATTCCCACCTTAAGTGAGTGGGCACTACTATTGCTTATGATGATGCTTGGCTTTGTCGGTTATCGTAAAGGTTTGACAAGAAGGGGTTAAACAAAACTGTACTAGTACAAAAAAAGCGAGCCTCGGCTCGCTTTTTTTGTGTTATATATATGTTTTTACTCAATAAAGTGAGGCTTTCGTACATGAGATATAAATTAACTTCACTTATAAATTAGGTGATTTTACTGATGTACTTCTTAGAATCTTAAACTAAGCTTTCCGAGTGACTTTCACATAACCTATATAGAAACATCTTGGAGGATGGAATTTATGGATAGACGTAAACTATTGAAAGGTGCCGTTGTTGGCGCAGCAACTGCTGCTGCTGCAACAGTCGCAGCACCTGCGATTGCTGCTAAGCATGGAAAAAAGATGAAAATCAATATGGTCTCAACCTGGCCACGTGATTTTCCTGGACTAGGAACGGGTGCTCAGCGTTTTGCAGAACGTGTTAATAAAATGAGTGGCGGTAGTATGGAAATCAAATACTACGCAGCTGGGGAGCGTGTTAAAGCATTTGACTCATTTGATGAAGTGGCATCTGGCAACTCACAAATCTACCATGGTGCTGAATATTACTGGAAAGGAAAGCATCCAGGATATGCCTACTTCACATCCGTACCATTTGGACTTACTTATACTGAAATGAACGCATGGATTCGTTTTGGTGGTGGTCAAGAATTATGGGATAAATTAGCGGGTAGTTTTGGTCTTAAAGCACTCATGTGTGGAAATACAGGTGTGCAGATGGGTGGTTGGTTCCGCAAGGAAATGAACTCAGCTGATGACTTCAAAGGTCTTAAAATGCGTATGCCAGGTCTTGGTGGTGATGTTCTTTCTAAGCTTGGTGGGTCTCCTGTAACATTACCAGGTGGTCAGATTTATGAAAACTTAGTATCAGGTGCTATTGATGCAACTGAGTGGGTTGGACCATGGAATGATAAAATCATGAAGTTCTATGAAGCCGCTAAGTATTACTACTACCCAGGAATGCACGAGCCGGGCGCTATGCTTGCCATAGGCATGAATAAAAAGTGGTGGGATGGTCTAACGCCAGCACAACAAGGAATTATCGAAGCTGCCGCATCCGCTGAAAATGATGTAATGATGTCAGAATACAATGCTAAAAACGGTGAGAGTCTTGCGGCATTGATCAAAGAGCATGGTGTAAAACTTCGTGCCTTTAATGATGATATTTATGACAGCTTTGGTGAAGCAGCAGATAAGGTATTTGCTGATGTTAAAAAGCACAGTAAATTAGCTAAAGAGATTCATGAGAGTTTTGAAGCTGCACGTGCTGATATAGGAAGCTGGGCAAAAATCTCGGATCAAGCTTATGTTCAACAACGTAACCGTGTTCTTGGATTGTAAAAAAAGATTTGGTATTCAGAGACCTTACACAAGAGACACGACTCTGCGCAAAGGTCTCATAAATCTTTTATAAGTTAAGTAAGCGATGCTATTTAGTTTCGCTTACTTAAATACTCTTAGTTGTATGTTAATTTGAGATAAAATAATAATGAATTCAGTCCCTACACCTGATTCAATTTCAAATACAATAATCCCTTCAAAATTTAAATTACTAATCCGTATTTTCTCACAAACCATGGCAATTACGGTATTAATTTACCTAGTAAGTCGCTATTTGATTTTCTGGCAAGACTGGCCTAGCCTCAGTGATACTTTCACTGCACTTTTAAGTTCAGATTCAGAAACGCAGGGAAATAGGCTATTAAAAGGAATCACTTTAATACTTACTTATGTCCTAGCCTTTATCTATATAACGTTTAGGGTTAACAAGACACCTACAAATAGCCTGAGAATGGATGCAGATAAATATAAAGCATGGGCATTTTATATCGTTAGAGCAGCCTTCTGGGCAGTATTCCTAGTAGGTATCGCAGATGCAATTATTTCCTTTCTAAGAGTCGAAGAACTTCTTGTGGGTCTGGTAGGAACTGACCTTTCAGATGCATTAAACCAACCCAAACAGCGTGCACATTATGTACATTATCCATTAATAGTAGTGTCACTAATTATTGCATGGTTTAGTCGATCATTAGGCTTTATCTGGCTAGCATTTCTCGTTGTGCTAGCAGAACTAACTATCGTATTAACGCGCTTTATTTTCTCCTATGAACAATCATTTATGGGTGATCTTGTCAGGTTTTGGTATGCATCATTCTTTTTATTCGCCAGTGCTTATAGCTTGGCAGAGGAAGGGCATGTACGGGTTGATGTCCTTTATGCACGAATTAACAACCGTAAAAAAGCATGGGTGAATGCAATCGGCTCACTTGTTCTAGGCTTACCCCTGTGTTGGACCATTTTATATTATGGAATGAACACCAAACAAAGCAGTCTAATGGCTCCCATAATTAGCTATGAAGTTTCACCTACAGGTTATGGCATGTATGTGAAATATTTAATGGCGGCCTTTCTTATCGTTTACGCAACCTCTATGGCAATTATGTTTGTCAGTTATTTTCTTAAAAGTTGTGCCTATTTATTTAACGAGGCTGACGCCGAATTACCCAGCGGTGGAGAGCATTAAAGCCTAAATTATGGAACTATTTTTTCTCGCATTACTTTTTATTACAATGATCTGGGCACTCAGCTCAGGTTTTCCTGTAGCTTTTGCGCTACCCGGTTCTGCCATTTTTACCGTGGGAGCTGCCGCTGCTGCTGGCTATATTTTTGCAGGTGACCCCAGTGCTTATTTCGCACAGGATGGTCCATCACAATGGCTTAGCGCTGGGGTAACCAATTTTCGAAGTCTCTATTGGATAGTTGAACGTGACACGTTGATCGCCATACCTTTGTTTATTTTTATGGGCATTATGTTACAACGCTCTAAAATTGCGGAAGATTTATTGGTTGCGATGGCACAACTATTTGGTCCATTACCCGGTGGCTTAGGTATATCAGTAGTTTTTGTTGGTGCTTTGCTCGCTGCCACAACGGGAATTGTAGGCGCGACAGTTATCGCTATGGGGTTAATTTCTCTGCCAGCAATGTTACGCAATAACTATTCGAAATCACTCGCCTCAGGAACCATTTGTGCATCAGGAACCCTCGGTCAAATTATCCCACCTTCAATTGTTTTAATTATACTTGCTGACCAATTATCCAATGCGGCTGATCAAGCAAACACCATGCGAAAAGCACTCTATAAAGAGTCTACAGGTGAGTTTTCAATGCCTTCCCAGTTTGACGTAGTGTCAGCCAGTGCTGGTGATATGTTCATGGGTGCATTAATTCCTGGGTTCATTCTTGTCGGTCTTTATATGCTGTATATCTTTGTATATGCCATGATAAAACCTGAAGTTGCTCCTCCAGTTCCCTATGATGGAGCCTATGATAAGAGATTCTTTTTCAATGTTCTATTATCTCTAGTCCCACCCCTAACACTGATATTTATTGTACTGGGTTCTATTCTACTCGGTGTAGCCACTGTTAATCAGGCAGGTGCAATTGGTGCTGTAGGTGCAATGATAATGGCAAGTTATCGTCTCCATACGGGTAATAAAGCCACAACCTATTTACCCGCCTTCATTGCAATATCTTCTTTAATTGTCATTGCCTACCTTATAAACCACTATGATCTAAATATAAAAAACATAAAGTCAGAAGAACAATTCTTTGGTATAAAACTCGCTATTGTTGCCGTAGTCGTTTTATTGGTTACGGTCGCATGGAGTGCATGGCGTACATTTAAGGTAGATGACACCTTGAAACACGTTATGATTGATACCGCTAAAATGACATCCATGGTTTTCATTATTTTACTCGGTGCTGCCATGTTGACATCTGCCTTTCGTGGTTTTGGGGGTGAAGAGTTAGTAAAACACTTCCTTACTACACTACCCGGTGGTTTTTGGACTCAATTTATCGTCGTAATGTTAGTGATTTTTCTCCTCGGATTCTTCCTTGATTTCATTGAAATCGCAGTAGTTGTTGTTCCTATCGTAGCCCCTATATTATTAGCAAATCCTGAAGCGAATGTTACCGCAGTCTGGTTCGGTGTGATGATTGGCTTAAACATCCAAACCTCATTCCTTACACCACCCTTTGGCTTTGCCTTGTTTTATTTACGCGGTGTCGCGGATAAGATTGTTAAGACGATCGATATATATAAAGGAGCTTCTGCCTTTATTGCCCTACAACTACTTGGCTTAGCGATTGTAGGTTTTTATCCAAACCTCGTAAATTATTTACCTAATCGTACCCATTTACTTTCAGAAACTGCACCCCCGCCTTTAAATCCGAAGTTACAACTTTGTCTTGAGGACTATGTATTAGAAGAATATGAAACCAATGGCAATAATATCAAAAATGCTGTAAATAAGGCTCAAGACCTAGATATTAGCTACCTTCCTAAAAAGCTACAAAGTAAATACCAAGAAAGTATTACAGATGCAAATAAAGCTTTGGACTTAATCCAACCTATAAAAACGGCAAGGTCTACGATCGAAGAATTTATTATTTCTTATAAACCTCTACATCATAGTGTTAGCAGAATAAAGGTACAAATATCTAAACTAAGGTCTGCTCAAGAAAGTACCACCACGGATATGAAGAATGTCGATCCAGACGACACAAAGTCGCTTACAATTTATAATACACGCATAACTACTCTAGATCATGAAATGGAGACACTTCAGAAGACAATTCCTGAAAACTGGAAGCCTCAAAAGAAGCAATATAAATTATTAGCTAAAAACCTTAAGAGTGCCCGACGACAATACTTCAACTCTGTTGATTCATCTTATGAATCAATAAATGAGCTACAGTTAATTATTGCAGATTATAAACCCTTAACAGAATTACAAAACTCTTTAACAGCGCTTGATAAAACTATTGAAACTAAAAATAAAGAAACAATAATCAAAGAAGTTAAACTGATTGAAAAAGCTTTGGGAAAACTCAAAGGTAGTAGTGCCATTAAATCAAAGTTATCAAAAGCTAGACGCGTGATAAAGAAAGCAAAAACAGATGATGCATTACTAGAAGCTAGAGATAAAGCTATGAGCTTTATGCGAGATGCTCACAAGATATTTACAAGCGAAACAACTTGGCGTAAAAAAGCATCGAATGAGCTACAACAAGATCTGAAAAATTACGATACAGTAATCGCTAAAAATATTGGACTGCGCCTACAATCTAGGTTAACAGAAGAACAGGCTAAGCAAGTCGCCAGTTGTATGTCATACCATCGTGATATATCTTTAGCTTTTTAAATGAAGGCACCCCACCCCTTTTTACATAATTGGCTATAAACCAGCGATAGCTTTAGCTTTGTTTTGTTTAATACTTCAAAGTTGTAAATAAGGCGGGGGTGCCATATATTGTTTCTCTACTTTTCTAGCATTCAACAATATTCACAGGCACTTCAACAATATCTATGGCCAAGCCACCTCGTGAAGTTTCTTTGTATCTAGCTCGCATGTCTTTGCCTGTTTCGCGCATTGTTGCAACTACTTTATCCAATGAAACAAAGTGAGTTCCATCGCCACGCAATGCCATTCGTGAAGCATTAATCGCTTTTACAGACCCCATTGCATTGCGTTCAATACAAGGTACTTGAACTAGCCCACCTATCGGATCACAAGTTAAGCCAAGGTTATGTTCAATGCCGATTTCTGCGGCATTTTCCACCTGCTCTGGAGTGCCACCAAGTACAGCCGTTAAACCTGCTGCAGCCATCGCACAGGCTGAACCCACTTCACCCTGGCAACCAACCTCAGCCCCTGATATGGATGCATTTTCTTTAATAATAATGCCAATGGCTGCAGAAGTTAGTAAAAAATCGACAATACATTCATCTAGAGTTTTCTCTTTGGCCTTACAAAAATGTAGAAAGTAATGCATTACCGCAGGGATAATACCTGCAGCACCATTTGTTGGCGCTGTCACAACTCTTCCGCCAGCTGCATTTTCTTCATTAACCGCAAGTGCATAAAGATTAACCCAATCCATGCTGCCTTGATTAAAAAGCTCATGGGTTAAATGATTTTTTAATGAATGATGTAATTCCGCTGCTCGTCGCTTAACCTTTAATCCACCAGGTAGAATGCCTTTGGTATGACAACCTTTCTCTACACAATCTTGCATTACTTGCCAAATCTTGAGTAGTTCTTTTCGAATATCAGTTTCAGATCGCCACATACATTCATTGCGCATCATTATTTCACTCATTGATAAATTTTCAGTTTTGCAAAGAGAAAGTAATTGATGTGCCGTTGTGAATGTATAAGGTAAAACAGTATTATCGTGTTTAATAGATAGGTTGTTATCTTGTTGATTTTCATCATTAATAACAAACCCTCCACCAACCGAGTAATATTTATTCTCGCACAATGTGCTGCCTATTTCATCAAATGCTTTAAATATCATTCCATTAGAATGGAAAGTTAATGTTTTCTTTCGAAAGAATTTTAAATCAATCTCTTCATCAAAATTGATGTTCTTGATGGCAGCTAAATTAATAGTTTTTGATTCTAGAATTTTTGAGAGAATTTCAGGTACTCTATCAATTTCGACAGTCTCAGGTGTTTCACCTTGTAAGCCTAACTTTACTGCTTTATGACTACCGTGACCTTTTCCTGTTGCACCTAAAGAACCATAAAAATTCACCTTTATTCTACTTACCGAATCAAGTAAGCCAGATTCTTTAAGTGATTCCGTAAACATTTTTGCAGCAACCATAGGACCTACAGTGTGGGAGCTGGAGGGACCAATACCAATTTTAAAAAGATTAAAAACACTAATAGCCATTTTCTCATTGTAATGAATAACAGATGCATTCATATAAGTAAATGCGACTAGAATATCTAATACATCTAGCCATTTATCACCAGTTAACAATAAAAGTATGACTTTTATGAATTTATCGCCTATAACTTAGATCATATGAGCCAAAGACACATTATTTATGTACCAGGAAAAGGTCCTAAACCACTCTCTAAACAACACCGTGAAATGTTATGGCGCTCCATGCTTGAAGGTGTACGTCGAGTAGATCCTGATGTTTTCCACGATTTAAATGGGCATGTAGATAGTTTTAAACTAATTGCTTGGAATTACCTTTATTACCAAACGCGTAAAACAAACAATAATGAAGCCCAATGGGTAAAAGCGCTGATCCAAAAACAAAAGCCGACAGAACGTGATATTCGACAAGCTAAAGCATGGAAACATAAACTCGATAAGGCACTTTATAAAGCCATAGACCAGTTACCCACTCTCGTCCAAGTACTGCCGCGCTCAGCTAAGTTAACAGCTGAAGAGTTGGATCGTTATTTTAACAATAAAGAAAAGGTTGCTAGTCAAGTGCGTGAGCAATTGAAACAGGAATTGCGCCCCTTGTTAGAAAATGGAGATAAAGTATTACTTATTGGACATAGTTTAGGTTCAGTTATCTCTTACGACACTTTATGGGCGCTATCACAACTTGAACATCTTCCAGGGAAAATCGATTTATTCCTAACCATTGGTAGTCCTCTAGGCATGAACTACGTACAAAAAAGATTACTAGGCAATAAATATAAAGACCATCATAAAAAATACCCAAGTAACATTCGAAACTGGGTCAATATATCTGCGGTGGGTGACATTACACCGCTAGATAGAAACCTCGCAGATGATTATAAAGGAATGCTTAAACCCGACAACACCCAGTCTATTACCGACTACTCCAAAGATATTTATAATTACTTCCAAAATGAGGAAGGTTTAAACTTTCACCGCTCCTATGGTTATCTCGTCAACCCAGCCGTTGGAAATGTGATTGCTGATTGGTGGATTGCCCATAGCTAGGGTTTCTACTAATTACGAGATGTTTGAATCTGGAAATGAAGCTTTTCTTTTATCCATAAAATTAACCAAAGCTTCATCAATGGCAGGGTCAATTTGAGGTGCAATATACTCTTCTAATTGCTTTTTATAACTCGCATTAGCGCGTTGAGTTAAATCCAGCCTGCCATCTTCTTTCCATTGTTCAAAACTATTATTATCATTAATTGGTGAACGATAAAATGCCTCACGAAAGTTTGCCTGCGTATGTGCACAACCAAGGAAATGAGCACCCGGTCCAACTTCTTCAATGGCACTCATTGCTTGTCCATCTTCACTCAAATCAACACCTTTAGCGTAGGTAGCTAACATTCCTGCCTGATCACAGTCCATAATGAATTTTTCATAACTCATTACCAACCCACCTTCTAGCCAGCCTGCAGTATGCAATACAAAATTGACCCCTGCATTAATCGCTGGCCAAAGGGAATTGGAAGATTCATAGCCCGCTTGAGCATCCGTAAGTTTAGAGCCACAAAAACCACCACCAGAACGAAAAGGTACACCTAATCGACGTGCCAATGAAGCCATCACATAGAGAACCAAAGCAGGCTCTGGTGTACCAAAGGTTGGCGCTCCTGATGCCATTGACATAGAGCTGGCAAATGTACCAAAAATCATCGGCGCACCGGGATTAATCAACTGTATTAGCGTCATACCTGCAAGTGCTTCTGCCAAAGCCTGTGCTGATGTTCCTGCAACGGTTACAGGTGACATTGCACCTGCGAGAATAAAAGGTGAAACAATACAGGCCTGATTATTTCGGGCATAGACTTTAAGCGCGCCTAACATGGTTTCATCAAATGTCATGGGAGAGTTTGCGTTGATCAAACTCACTGTAATAGTTTTTGGCCGTCCTGTTTCAGGGTCTTGATAATTATCACCGAACAGAATTTTACACATATCAACGGTATCCTGTGCTCGCTCTGGTGACGTTACAGACCCCATGAATGGCTTATCCGAGTACTTCATATGTGAATACACCATATCAAAATGGCGTTTATTGACGGGTAAATCAACGGGTTCACAAACCGTTCCACCCGAATGATGTAGATGCGGAGTCATATAGGCGAGTTTTACGAAATTTCTAAAATCTTCAATCGTGGCATAACGCCTGCCCTCATCCAGATTCCGAATAAATGGGCTCCCATAGGCTGGTGCCAATACCGTATGTTTACCCCCTATTTCGACATTTCGTTCTGGATTTCTAGCATGCTGAGTAAATTGTTTCAGTGCACTATCTTGAATAATTTTACGGCACATGCCTTTTGGAAAACGTACCCTCTCACCTTTTACAAAAGCACCTGCTGCTTTAAAAAGTTCTAGCGCTTCAGCATCATCTTTAAAATCAATACCAATATCTTCAAGTAATGTATCCGCATTAGATTCGATTAGGGATAATCCTTCTTCTCCTAAAATTTCATATTCTGGAATTTGTCGTGTGATAAATGCGGGGATCGGAGCTGACTCTTTTTTTTCTTCTCCTCGTGAACGACGAGAACGACGAGAACGGCGGGGACTTGGCATTTTAAACTCCAATTATGATTTAGGATTCTTTCATTATTATCTGTTTTTTAAAACAAATCAGACAGTTCAAGCGCGACATTGTTGTATATTCCCGCGTCACAACATGTTAATGATGCAAATTGTTAAAAAAGATAGGGTGCCATCTTGTACAACTAGAATAGCAACTAAGTTTTATAATGGCACCCCCCCCTTTTTTTGATAATTCTATCCAGCTTTGTAGAGATACCCCCATAAAAAAGACAATCTATCTCAAATATTTTAATATTACACTTTGCTTTCTTAATCCAGCAAATCTATCATACGGTAATTCCCCATTACCCCTGAGAGAACAATTAATCACATGTTAATACTCCACGGTAGTCGTGCTTTTTCTGATTTCAAAAAAAACAAATTACTTGCTGAATTACAGAAGTTTATTCCCGAGGTCAATGATATACATGCCCGTTATTGGCATTTTGTCAAAACATCTCAAGAACTTAATGAAGATAAGAAGGCCACTTTAGAGTCACTTCTAGAATACAGTGACTCTGGCATCGATACAGAAGATGAATTTGAGCCTTTGGGTAAGCTTTTTCTTGTTACACCTAGACTTGGAACTATTTCACCTTGGTCCAGCAAAGCAACGGATATTTTACACAACTGTGGACTCGTTGAAGTTGATCGTGTCGAGAGAGGCATTGCCTACTTTGTTGAGTATAAAGATGACTCTACTGAACTTTCTGAAGATCATAGTCAATTTATCTGTGAGCAGATACACGACCGCATGATTGAAGTAGTAATGTACGACGAGTTACAAGCTGAAGCCTTATTTAATAATGCTGAACCTGCACCATTGCACGTTATTGACCTAGGTAGTGATCCTAAGGCAGCTTTAAATAAAGCTAATATTGATTTAGGGCTGGCACTATCTGCAGATGAAGTAGATTACCTTACTGATAACTATTCTGCTCTAAAACGAAATCCAACTGATGTCGAACTGATGATGTTTGCACAGGCAAATTCAGAACATTGTCGTCATAAAATATTTAATGCAGATTGGATTATTGATGGTAAAAAACAGGGTAAAACACTGTTTGGTATGATCAAAAATACCTATAAACAATCACCTGAAAAAATACTCTCTGCCTATCATGACAACGCATCAGTAGTTGAAGGTTCTGACGCTACACGTTTTTTCCCTAATAGCACAACTCAAGAATACGGCTATTCTGTTGAGCCTGTGCATATGTTAATGAAAGTTGAAACACATAATCACCCTACCGCTATTTCACCTTTCCCTGGTGCTGCTACAGGTTCAGGCGGTGAAATTCGTGATGAAGGCGCTACTGGTAATGGCTCTAAACCCAAAGCAGGCCTATGTGGTTTTTCAGTATCAAACTTAAAAATTCCAGATCACACTATGCCTTGGGAAAAAGAACATGGTAAACCATCACGGATTGATAGCGCATTGAATATTATGCTAGAAGGTCCTATTGGTGCAGCTGCATTTAATAATGAATTTGGTCGCCCTTGTTTAACAGGTTACTTTAGAACTTATGAAGCTGAAGTTCCAGGAGCCAGCTCAGAAACAGAATTACGTGGCTACCATAAACCGATTATGCTTGCAGGTGGTCTTGGCAATATTCGTGCAAATAACATCGACATGAAAGAAATACCCGTGGATACACCGATTATTGTTTTAGGTGGACCTGCAATGTTAATTGGTCTTGGTGGTGGTGCGGCATCATCAATGGCAAGTGGTAGCAGTGCCGAAAGCCTTGACTTTGCTTCTGTGCAACGTGGCAACCCTGAAATGGAACGACGTGCTCAAGAAGTCATAGATCGTTGTGTGGCAATGGGTGATGACAATCCTATTCTTTGGATTCATGATGTTGGTGCCGGTGGTATTTCAAATGCTATACCAGAAATCGTTAATGATGCAGGGCGTGGTGGTAAGTTTGAATTACGCACCGTACCTAATGATGAACCTAGTATGTCTCCCATGGAAATTTGGTGTAACGAAGCGCAAGAACGTTATGTGCTTGCCATAGCAGCAGATAAGCTAGAAGCCTTTAAAAGACTATGTGATAGAGAACGTGCAATTTATGCTGTAGTTGGCTCTGCTACAGAAGAACCCCATTTACTGGTTGGTGATACACACTTTGATAATAATCCTGTCGATATGTCTCTTGACATGTTACTCGGAAAACCACCCAAAATGCTTCGCGATGTACATCATAAAACATTTACAAAGCCTGAGCTTGAGCTTGCTGATATAAAACTTGATGAAGCCATCGAACGTGTATTGCGTTTACCTACCGTTGCTTCCAAGGCTTTTTTAATTACCATTGGTGACCGAACTATAACGGGTATGGTAAATCGTGATCAGATGGTTGGACCTTGGCAAGTACCTGTGGCAGATGTAGCCGTTACCTGTGCTGATTATATCGGTTATAACGGTGAGGCGATGGCAATTGGTGAACGTACTCCTATTGCATTAGTTAACCCTACAGCATCTGGTCGTATGGCTATTGGCGAAGCGATTACTAATATAGCTGCGGCAAAGATAAATAAAATCTCAGATATTTACCTTTCGGCTAACTGGATGGCAGCAGCAGGCTTCGAAGGCGAAGACGCAGCATTGTTTGATACAGTTGCCGCTGTTGGAGAAGAATTGTGTCCACAACTTGGCATAGCCATACCTGTCGGCAAAGATTCACTATCGATGAAAACAGTTTGGGAGCAACAGGGTGAGAAAGGCGCTATCCAACATGAAATGGCTGCACCTTTATCGTTAATTACTACGGCCTTTGCAATTGTTGATGATGTACGTAAGACGCTTACCCCACAATTACGTACTGAAAAAGGTGATAGTGACCTGATATTAATTGATTTAGGAAAAGGCAAAAACCGTTTGGCTGCATCTGCACTATCACAAGTTTATTCACAAGTGGGGGCACATACTCCCGACCTAAATGATGCTCAATCACTCATTGATTTTTTTACTGTAATTCAACAGTTAAACAAAGAAGGCAAATTAATGGCTTACCATGACCGTTCTGATGGCGGTCTTTTAGCAACACTTGTAGAAATGTCTTTTGCTGGGCATACAGGGATCACTATTCATCTTGATGAGGTTGCTAAAACACCTTTAGAGGCACTCTTTACAGAGGAACTCGGTGCAGTCATTCAAGTACACCATACCGATACAGAAGAAGTGATATCAGCACTCCGTGAAGCTAACTTAGGAAGTTGCTCGCATGTCATTGGTAAACTTAATGATTCAGATGAGATCTTTTTCACATGGGCTCATGAAAATATATATCAGAACAACCGTGTCACTTTACAAAAAATATGGGCGGAAACAAGTTACCACATGCAAACATTACGTGATAATGATGAATGTGCGCAACAAGAATTTGAACGACTCGACGATAAAAATGACATTGGCTTAACCGCTAAGCCAAGTTTTGATATTGCTGATGATATCGCAGCCCCTTTCATTAACACTGGCATTCGACCATCCATTGCTATTTTACGAGAACAAGGTGTCAATGGTCAGCAGGAAATGGCTTCAGCATTTGATCGTGCGGGTTTTCGCACTGTTGATGTCCATATGACGGATATTATTTCAGGGCGAGTCTCTTTAGATTCATTTAATGGTTTGGTTGCCTGTGGAGGATTCTCCTATGGTGACGTATTAGGTGCAGGTGGTGGATGGGCTAAAACTATATTACATAATCAACGCGCCAAAGATGAGTTTAGTGCTTTCTTTGAACGTCGAGATGTATTTGGTTTAGGTGTCTGTAATGGCTGCCAAACTTTCTCTCACCTTCGTCAAATGATTCCTGGGGCAAGTCACTGGCCAGAATTTCACCGTAATGAATCAGAACAATTTGAAGCACGTTTTAGTATGGTAGAAGTCATGGACTCACCATCAATAATGATGCAAGGTATGGAAGGGTCAAAAATGCCTATTGCGGTAGCTCATGGTGAAGGTCGTGCTATTTTCACTGATACAAACACGGCAAAGGATGCTATTTCAAATAGCTTCGTCAGCATGCGTTATATTGATAATGCTGGAAATCCAACTGATATGTATCCAGAAAATCCAAATGGATCAAGACTAGGTGTTACTGGTTTATGTAATACAGATGGTCGCTTTACTATTATGATGCCGCATCCAGAACGTATCATTCGCACAGTAACAAATTCATGGCACCCAGATGATTGGGATGTAGACAGCCCTTGGATGAGAATGTTTAGAAATGCACGTAAATGGGTAGACTAATACGTTCTAGCCTAGAAAGCTCAGCTTAGGGTTATCTAATCAATGTATTAATTGATGATCTATGTGAATTTTATTTGTGGTGACTGTGACTTTTATAACCATTTGGGTGTACGTGTCTTAATGAACCAGTAACAGTTTTTGCTTTATGGCTGTGTGCATTGGAATGAGAGCGGGATTTTTTTTCACAGCTTTGCGGATGTTCATGGTCTTTATCACCGTTTGAGTGTCGATGAATAATTGCTTCTAAACATTCATTCTCAGAGTGTATATGTCTCAACTTTAGCGTTTTAGCTTTTACTTTAATATTTTGTGTACTACTAGATTTACTTGCTATAATTTTTTCATTACCATTAGAACAAGAAACTATGAATAATAAGCAAATCGTAGATAAACTGAGATGACATAAAAGTTTCTTAGGAAATAAATGCATGAAAGATAACACTTGATAAAAAGGGGAGATAGGCTGTGCTTAAAATATAACCTATAATTCATTATTTCCCTAATTAAAAAAAAAGATTGTTATATTCTAGTTTTTAAATGATAAGACTCATTGTTGAAAATAGATAATTTTATCTAAAAAAAATCCCGCATAAATGCGGGATTTCTTGTTTAGAGCTAACTAATTAAGAACCATAGTGATGGCTATGCTTTCTAGCGCCATTAGGATGGTAATGTTTGATAGAGCGTGTTCTGCTATTGGCAGGATGAACATGTCCATTGCCATTTGATTTTCTCATGCCATTACCTTTACAGCTATATTTATGACTGTGTTTACGCTTACCGTTAGGATGAGCATGTGAAATTGAGCGAGTACACTTATTAGCTGGATGTCTGTGCTGATTTGCTCCATGACGCATACCATAAGCACTTAACTTCTGTTGTGCTTTTCTTAGCATGTCGTTATCTACACGGCTTATACCATTTCCTTTACAACTATATTTATGGCTATGAGTACGTTTACCATTCGGATGTGCATGTGAGATTGAACGTGTACACTTGTTTGCAGGGTGTCTATGTTGATTTGCTCCGCCCATATGACGTTTTGCATTTCCTTGACAACTGTAACGGTGAT
>CAZWEA010000030.1:16149-26440 GCA_964632635.1 uncultured Cocleimonas sp.
GTGATTATGGTGACGCTTTCCATTTGGGTGAGAATGCGAAATAGAACGTGTACATTTGTTAGCAGGATGTCTGTGCTGATTTGCTCCGCCCATATGACGTTTTGCATTTCCTTGACAACTGTAACGGTGATTATGGTGACGCTTTCCATTTGGGTGAGAATGCGAAATAGAACGTGTACATCTATTAGCAGGATGTCTGTGCTGATTTACTCCGCCCATATGACGTTTTGCATTTCCCTTACAACTATAGCGATGATTGTGAGTACCTTTTCCATTTGGGTGTGAATGTGAAATTGAACGTGTACATCGATTTGCAGGATGGATGTGAGCATTAGCGCCAGTACGTTTCATCGCAGGCTTACAACTATAACGATGTTTATGTGCTCTTTCACCACTAGGATGAGTGTGGCTAATAGAATTTGTACATTCATTTGCAGGATGTGTATGAGCTGTTCCTGATGGCATTGCCTTTACAGATTCAACTGCTGGTTCATTTTGAGATTGTTGACCTGCAACATTGTCACCTGTTTGTGAACAACCAGAGAGGGTGAAACCTAAAAATACTGAAACTGCGAGAATGTGCCTTGACTTATATATCATATCTTCTTCCTTGTTTGATGTGGACAATTGTTACTATTATTAATCTTTCTTATTATCTAGAGGATTGTAAACTATTCCGTTATGCAAATAAAGATTCCACCAAAATAAGCTGACAAGTTGGCTTTAAATTCAGACAAACTAATCAAGTTGATATGTTAAAGAAGCCCAATAAGTTTCCCAGACTACATCTTCACTTTCTTTTGTAGAAGCAGAATGTTCTTGAATTTGAACAGCATTGATCAAAAACTCACCACCTTTAGAACGAGGGATAGTAACCCTACCCTGATTATCTGTATACACAGTGCTTTTTAAAACTTCAAAAATAGCATCGCTATTTTTCACCCGATTGAAAATATCCACATGAGCATGTACATAAGGCTTACCACGCCACATAAGACGTAACTGTATGTCATCTTTCGTTATATAGGGATTCGATTCCGCTATCCACTCTATCGGTAGACCAAACGTTCTATCAGCCCCCTTCCCATGTCCAACCTTAACTAAAGATTTAGGGAAACGCTGAAAGTTTTCAGAAAAATTCTTCTCTGGAAAGCCTTTTTCTTTATGCTTAGCTATTACCCAATCTAGACCTTTGCTCTTAATAAAGGATTCAAATTTAGCCCAGCTTTCATATTTAATTTTGGAACCTGTGGTAATCGCCGTTAAAATATGAAGACCTTCCTTTTCTGTTTTTTCTTTAATCGCAGGTATATCACCAAGTCGTGATTTAACGGCTCGGGTTAACCCACCAACTGATATATTCAAACTTTTGTAACTTGTATTTAAATAAGCATACTTATTACCTTTAAAGTTTTGTCCTACTTTTTCATGTGCATAAATATTTTCACCCACATTTACTCTATAGCTAACAGGCTCAATCCACATTTCATGAGCTATCGTCACACTAGAAAACCCCATCATAAATAGTAAATAGATAAGCTTTAAATAAATCTTTTTAAATCCAGTATAAAACACGTTACAATTGCTTCCTTTTTTAGTCCACATCAGAATATGCTATCACGTAAATCCCTACTGCAAACGATTTTTTTAATAGCTAGTATTTTCATTTTCACCCCAGTCATTTCTCATGAAATTCAACCCAGTATTGTAGACTTTTCTTTCAATAAGGAACGCTTCTACCAATTATCAATGCGTCTAAATATTGAGGCTTTGATAGCAGAAGTTGGCTCACAGCACAATGATACTACTGAGTCAGAAAATACAAACAAATATGAAAAATTACGTAAGTTAGATGCTAATGCTCTAATGCAAGAGTTCGAAAAATTTGAAACTGCATTTCTTAATAAGGTTCAACTCTCTTTTGATGGAAAAAAACATCCTCTAAGTATATTAGATTTAGAAATCGATGATGTGGGAGATATAGAGCTTGCTAGAGACTCAATTATCAACTTTGCAGGACTTATACCTGATAACACACACAGTGTGAGTTGGCAATGGGATGCAAGTTACGGTAATGCTGTATTCCGTGTAGCTTCAGAAACAGAGCCAGAACTTTATTCTTCTTACTTATTAGATGGTAAAGCGAGTGATAAAATCACCATTGGCACAGACTGTACAAACCTAAAAAAGGGTGAGAAAAAAGAAGGCTGTACTCAAAAAAAAACTAAACTAGATGTCTTTCTTAACTACATTAATGTAGGTTTTGTACACATAGTTCCACTAGGAATCGACCACATTTTATTCGTTGTAGGTCTGTTTTTATTAAGTACTCAACTAAAGCCCCTATTAATTCAAATTACAAGTTTTACCATTGCTCACAGTATCAGTCTGGCGCTAGGGATTTTTGGTGTAATTACCGTTTCTCCCGCAATTGTTGAACCATTAATCGCTGCCTCTATTATTTATGTATGCATCGAAAATATATTTGCTGACAAACTTAGTCGCTGGCGACCTATTCTCGTATTTCTATTCGGCTTACTTCATGGTCTTGGATTTGCTAGTGTACTAACTGAGATCGGATTAGTTAAAGGCAATTTCATCAGCGGATTGCTAGGCTTTAACATTGGCGTAGAATTGGGACAACTCACCGTTATTGCTCTTTGTGTTTTACTTATTGGTATTTGGTTCGGCAAAAAGAGTTGGTACAGAGAACGCATCACCATTCCTGCATCTGTTGTGATAGCCATCGTTGCTACTTACTGGGTTTTTGAGCGCACAGGCTTAATAAATTTTACATAAATGGTGCTTTAATGAGAGATATTACAGATTGGAAGTATTTATTCCCCCTAATACTACTCTCGCCCTTTTCTCATCTAAAAATCTTATAGGAATTAAACAATGAATAGAACTTCAGCTAAAAAAAGTATGCTACAAAAATTTTCTCTTTATGTTGCCTATGCAAGCTTCTTTGCATCTATCTTTTGTTTAATCTATCTATTCCTAAAAATAGATGATCTCGGATGGCAACATCCAATCTCCGCTAGTTTACTTGCGTCCTCATTCTTTTTTATTTTCGTTGGTATCGTACTGTTAGTAATTGGAAAAAGTAATATACCAAGTTTTAAAGTTACGAGTAATTCTGATTGATGAGCCTACTCACCCTACATAGACTCACAGCGCACAACGTATAAATACAACCATTCCCTACGAAACACGCCTAGGTATGATAGATCGTAGCTTTGCAAAAGGAACACCTAACTAATAGAGGTGCCCTTAGTCCAACGTCTATTAATCCATTTTCTAACTGGATTTTCAAACAGATAATAAGAAAGAATACCTATCGTGATGGCAACTGGTACCGCAACTAAACTACCACCAGGAAAAACCCATTTGAAATTATAAATAGGTTGTTGCCAAAGATAGATAGAAAATGACCATATCCCCATATACCTGAGTGCTTTAAATTCTAAAATACGACGAAGGAAATGGTGTGCTTCGGTAATATGGTTGAGTGTAAAGGCTAGTAGGATAGGTGCTAAAGCAAAAGATAGTTGGGGAATATAAAGTGCATGTCCCTCTCCTGATGGATTTTCCACATAACAAAAGAATGCAGTGATTAATGTGATCACAGGAAGATATGCAGGAACTGTTATTTTATATTGCTTTTTAAACAAGTTATATGCGGCAGATAAAAAGACAAAACTGATGGCAGATTCTGTACGAATTCTAAAGTGCTCAGGTGCTGCCTCTTCAATTCCGTAGTAATAAAAACACATTCCAATGGAGATGAAGCCTAAAGCTGTTAATACATAAGCTACCTTGCTATTTCTCAATAGAAACAAGGTCATAATACTCATAATAACATAGGCATGTTCTTCCACATTTAAAGACCATAGATGCCCTATTGTTACAGTTGTATCCCACATATGTGGATCTAAAGGGTAATAAGTGCGAAAGAAAGTAATCGTAGAGAAAAACTCACCTTTTTCGAAGTTGAATTCGTTTCGACCAAAGTATTGCCAAGCGATAAAAGCCAAGCCATAAGAGACAATAACAAACAATGCAAATGCTGGGAAAATCCGACTAAAACGGCGAATATAGAAATCTTTTAACGGCATACGCTTCTCGAATAAAATGGTACTCATTAACATCCCAGAGAGTACGAAAAATGCATCAACACCTAAGCGATCTTCCCAAATCCAATCATTACCTGAGAAATGCCCTAAAAGTAAAAGCGTAATTGCCATACCACGCCAACCATCCCAAATTAGAATTCTATTATGTTTGTTTTCCATGTTTTTTTCCGCAAGCTATTTTAATTTTTATAAAGGTCACAACATCACTCACGAGTTATATAGTGATCTTTATAATCATCGTTATCTCATTAATACAATTCAAGGAATAGTTTTAGGTGGCGTAGTGGTCTAATAAAAGCGCCTAAAGGACTGCAATATTGGTGAGAGATCTCAGTACATTTGGTAGTTTTTATTTAACAAGCAGTTCAATTTTATCTTTATTGATATTAATTTGTCGTCTCTTATAAAGCGCACCAAGTGCTTTTTTATAGGCTTTCTTGCTCACTTTAAACTGTTGATATATCTCCTCTGGCGCGCTTTTATCCGTGAGTGTGGATGAGCCACCCTGTTCCTTTAAGAAATTATAGATTTGATTTGCTAGGTCACTACGTGTGTCTTGTGTAGGTCGCTGTAAGCTTAAATCTATCTTCTTATCACTGCGAACTGTTTTTATAAATCCTGTGAGTTTATCGCCAATATTAAGGGCTTGGAAAACTTCATTCTTATACAGCAAGCCCATATAGTTAGTGCCCATTACAGCTTTATAACCAAGATCTGTTATTGCATAGATAAGTAATTCAACCTCTTGATTTTCTTTATGATAATGAGAGAATTCTATTAAATGTTTATCCAACTTTGAAGAAGCCATTATCCTATTAGTATGCTCATCAAGATAAACTTTAACGACATAGGACAGCCCTATTTCCATGCGAGTTTCTTGCTCAGCAAAGGGTACAAATAAATCCTTCATCAATCCAATATCAAGAAAAGCACCTACCTTATTAACGTCTACCACTTTAAGAAAAGCACATTCGTCAACCTGCGCTAAAGGTATTTCGGTAGTGGCAATTAATCGATCTTCTGAATCGAAATAAACAAATACTTTGAGTAAATCATCAACGTTGCAGTCTTCGGGTTCATATCGTTTAGGTAGTAAGATTTCTTCTTTTTCGGAGCCTGCTGATAAGTAAATACCAAATGGCAGACGTTTAACTACCCGAAGTGTATTAGTTTTTCCGATTTTGACTCGTTTGAATAAATGTAGGCTTTCAGGATTTGACATACTTTATTCCGACTCACTGTTTTTGGGGAGCTTTCTTTTATAAAAAGAACTACCATCGACCTTAGGCTCAGAACTTTCTTTTGCTCCTTGGTCAGTTTTTACACTCGATTTAGAACTTGGTTTATTCTCTTGTTTTATTTTTTGCTTTGTATCAGGTTTATTATACTTTACGGATTTTTCTTGCGGTTTTTCATTTGAACCATTAGTTTTAGTATCTTTGTCTAAAGTATTATCTATCTGCTTTAATTTCTTTTTAGAATTTAACTTTTTTTGTTTTTTAGATTTTTTCTTCTTAGAACTTTTTTGTATCTCTGGGGCCTTTTCATCAGCTTCAAAGCCTTTTAATTGTTCACGCTCCAAGCGTAAGCCAATACGTTTTTCAATCACACCAAAATGCTGAAATTCATGATGAGCAATCAATGAGATTGCCATACCCATTGCCCCCGCTCTTCCTGTACGACCGATTCGATGCGTATAATCATTTGGTGAGCGCGGCAATTCATAATTAATCACACAGTCAAGCTGCTCAATATCAACACCACGACCTGCCACATCTGTAGCTATCAAGATACGTATTTTCTTCGCTTTGAAATCTTTTAAAGCATTAGCACGCGCATACTGATGCTGGTTACCATGCATAGCAGATGCTTCAATATTACGCTTTTCTAATTTTCTAACCAAATTATCACAAGTGCGTTTTGCACTACAAAATATTAATACTTGCTTCCAATCATTCTCTTTCAATAAGTGAGCTAGTAAATCATTTTTCTTATCATGATTAACCGTAATAACACGTTGTTCCGTATTTACATCATCATTGAAGTCATCCACATTTATAATGACTGGCTCATCCATAATGTAACGAACTAATTTCCTAATACTGCTTGGAAATGTTGCCGTAAACATCAAGTTCTGGCGTTTATTAGCCAGTTTAGCAATGATTTGATCTATTTCTTCCTGAAAGTCACCTTTCATTAAACGGTCAACTTCATCAATAACCAGAGTTTTCACCTGATGTAACCGAATCGCATTATTTCGTTCTAAATCTAGTAATCGCCCAGGAGTTGCCACTAAAATGTCCGCTCCTCCGCGAAGCGCAATCATTTGTGGGTTAATTTTAACCCCACCATAAACGCTTAAACATTTCACCTTTCTTTTTGATCCCAACAAAAAACCTGATGAAAAACGCTCAAACTCCTCACGAATCTGAATCGCTAATTCACGAGTAGGAACTAAAACCAATGTTGAAGCAATGTTACTACCAATGGTGCCTTTATTGGGCTTCGAATATTCTCTTAATGTTTTCTCAAGAATAGGCAACACAAATGCAGCAGTTTTTCCAGAACCTGTTTCAGCACGGGCTAGAACATCCTTACCTTGTAACACAGCAGGAATAGTTTCTTGTTGAACATCAGTAGGAATTGTAAACCCAGCTTTCTCTACTTCCGAATAAATAGAAAGTGATAGACCAAATGATTTAAAGTTAGGTTTTGGGGAATCTTGATTCATGGGGGTAGCTGCTTATATAAACCGTCAGATAATAACAGCTACGCATTGTAACCTGAATCAAAAAAGGAAAGAATATTGCTTTTTAAGGCTCACCAAGAGCCAAAAAGTATATCGTTACGACTCCGAAGGAGGAGTCGATGTTGGTAGAGACTTGCGTTATCTCAGCAAAAAAACAATCTTAAGAGAATAACTCTATCAATACTAGATGGCATCCCCCTATTATTTGGAAGATTGTAATGGCACCCCTACCCTTTTTACATAATTACATTGTATTAAAAGTAGATACTTTGCACTTTAGTTATGCAAAGGTCTCAGATTAGCTAATATCTAAAACATCTACCAATTGCTGCATATCATCTGGTAAACCAACCTCCCATGATATCTCTTCAGCACTTAATGGATGCTCTATAGTTAAGCGCGTAGCATGCAGTGCCTGACGAGGCATTTTTTGTATTTTATCGCGTAGTTCTTGATCTATTTTTGCAGGCACTCTTGCTCTACCCCCATAAACACGATCACCCAATATCGGCATATGTTTCCATGCAAGGTGAACACGTATCTGGTGTGTTCGTCCTGTTTCTAGATTAACTCTTAATAGTGTGTGATGGTAAAGGCGCTGCTCAATTCGATAATGCGTAATCGCTTCTTTGCCACCACCAGCGGTGAGTACCGTCATGCGTTTTCTATCGCGTGGATGCCTACCAATATTTTCTTCGATTGTGGCACCTGCAATAACATCAGAAGAAACTAAGGCTAAGTATTCCCGCTTCACTTCCCTAGCTTGTAATTGATTCACCAAAGCAGTGTGTGCTTCAAGTGTTTTAGCCACCATCATTAAACCGGTAGTATCTTTATCTAAACGATGCACAATGCCTGCTCTGGGCAAGTTTTTTTGTTGCTCGTTATGAGCTAACAAACCATTAACCAATGTACCCGTTTGATTCCCTGCTCCTGGATGAACGACCAAACCTGCAGGTTTATTAATGACTAATAATGATTCGTCTTCATAAACAATATCTAATTTTATCGCTTCAGGAAGATCATGGGTTCGCTTTGTTAGCACCGGTATAATCAGCACTTCCTCACCACCGACAACTTTGTTTCTAACTTTAGCTGTTGAACCATTGACCAGAATATTTCCTGATTTAATCCATTTCTGTAATTGGCTACGTGAATAAGTCTGACACAGTTCAGATACCACTCCATCAAGGCGGTTGCCAATATACTCATCTGGAATTACAAATGACAGGTCATCTTTTTCAGACATACAAAACCTAGGTTGTTTTAAAAAGAGACCCCAGCATAACTCAGGTCTCAAAAAAGGAGTTAAAAAAATCGGATTATACGGTATCTCACTAGTCTATGTGTATCTGTAATTTTACTGTATAATTAGTGAACAATTACAGAAAAACCAAAAGCGGGCTGTCCATGTATACAATCAACAATAAACTATTTTTTAGATTTCTATTTTTAATATTCATTTCGGTCTCTCTGGCATCTTGTTCTTCTGCCAAAAAGAAAAAAGACGTTTCAACTATCAAGGGTAATGCGATACAGCTCTTAAAAGAAGCTAGGGTATCTATGAATGGCAATGACTATGAACAAGCCATCAAGAAATACGAATCTTTAGAAGCCAAATTTCCATTAGGGCGCTTTGCACAACAAGCACTTCTAGAACAAGCCTATGCTTATTATAAATTCGATGAGCCAGACACAGCCTTAGATACAATTGATCGTTATATGCGTGTATACCCACGTGGGCCACGTTTGGATTACGCACTTTATCTACGTGGCTTAATTAACTTTACGCGAGGTGGAAGTATTGTTGATAAGATTTTTCCAAGAAACTTTTCTGATTTAGATGGCGTACGCCAAAAAGAAGCCTTTCATGATTTCTCTACTTTAATCACCCGTCACGGTGGCAGCCCTTATGCGGTTGATGCAAGAAAACGTATGCACTATTTGAAAAACACACTGGGTGCATCAGAAGTTAACGTTGCAAAACATTATATGCAACGTGGCGCCTACCTTGCCGCTTTTAACCGTGCTGACTATGCTATCAAACATCATCAAGGCACACCTGCAATTATCGATGCGCTTCAAATAAAAATATGCGCAGCTAATAAGCTAGGTAAAAAAACATTGGCTAATGACACAATGAAAGTGTTAAAACTTAATTTCCCTACAAAAACTAAATTTAAATGTATTAAGTAAGACTTTTGCAGAGTGAGTGTAGCGAGAATAATCAGCCCATATAGGCGCTGACTTTAGAACCAACTCAAACATTCAATGGCACCCCTTTTTGCGACAATTGTTTAAAAAAGGGGGGGATGCCATATACTACTATTGAGTTGGGCAAAATATCAATTGTGATTCAAGCGTAACCCTAGCTTATTGAATGTATCGTCGAATATTTAAGAGAGTATACTTTTATATTAAGTATTCAAAATTGGTAAAATGATATGAATATTGAAACTTGGCTTTATTACACACTAGCAGTACTAGTACTAACAGCTTCACCTGGACCAAGCGTTTTATTGTGCATGACTAAAGCAGTAACAGAAGGTTTTCAAGCATCAGTATTTACCGCTTTAGGAAGTCTTACTGCAATAGTTGGTATAATGACGTTATCCTTTACAGGTTTAGGTGTAGTTATTGCATCCTCAGAAGTTGCTTTCACTGTTATCAAATGGTCTGGAGCAATATATCTGATATATCTTGGTTACAAAGCATTAACGTCAAAACAAGAGACTTATCATCTTTCTGATCCAGATGAAACACTATCAAAAGCTTCAAAAACATCACTTTACATAAGTGGTTTTATTGTTGGGGCAAGTAACCCAAAAGCTATTGTTTTCTTTACTGCCTTATTCCCACAATTTATAAATACTGCTGAGCCTCTAGCTTATCAATACTTAGTTTTCGCAATTACATTTTCAGTTCTGGAGTTATCTTGGTTATTTATATATTCATATCTAGGTGCTAAGTCTTCAAACTGGTTATTACAAGAAGGAAGAGCGAAATTCTTCAATAGAATTACTGGTGGAGTATTTATTGGGGCAGGTCTACTTCTTAGCACTTCAAGCAAAGCTTCCACATAAAAGTTCTGCAAATAGTTACATAAAAAGACTTAACAAGTTAGATCTGGAGTGCTTTCAGTATCCATCACAAGTTACAATCTTGTAAATACACGGGGGGTGCCATTACATTCAGAACTAATATAATGGCACCCCCGCCTTTTTTAGAAGATTGCTGGGTATTTAAGCAATTAATTTTAAATACGTATGTCTCACTCACTATCCACTCCTAATAGTGCATACAGTTCAGAAGATTTTAGCCCACCTTCCAAATATACAACCTGCTTTGAGCGTTCACGGAGTAAAAAAGTGACAGCTTGGCTTCTTCTGCCATTGTTACAATAAGC
>CAZWEA010000031.1:0-26264 GCA_964632635.1 uncultured Cocleimonas sp.
AACCGCCGACCTCTGCAATGCCATTGCAGCGCTCTCCCAGCTGAGCTATAGCCCCTTAACCAAAAGAAGCGCGAATTGTGAGGCAAAGTATAAAACCTGTCAAGCATATTTAAATACTTAGAGGATACTTTTTATAAATACTGTAAACATTTACATTATCACTCAGGTTAGATTCAGCATCCTTATTGTATTCTCTGATAGTAATTTCTAATTTCAGTGTGTAGAATCAACTAAATTTAAGAACTTACATGAAGTTTATAGGTCTATATGATTCATATCTGGGGAGTTAATGAATCTCTGACTAAGTCCAATTATTTTATGCTAACTAAAAACAACAGGACTTGATCAAAGATCCCTTAAGAATCATGACTAGAAAAAGTAATCTTTCAAGGGCTAAAACAATAACAATGAATAACTTACTGTTCAAACCAAAAATATCTGAGACGCTTGAACTTGTATCATGTCTCATACTTTTACTCATCACTACCTCATTATTTAATCAAGCTTATGCTGGACCAAATACGCGCTCTCCAATTGGCGTAAACAGTAATGAAGTCATGGATGACGATGCCAGCATCCCATTTATTGATATTTTCAAAACCTCAATTCCTTTTGAAGAAGCGCGCCCTTGGCTTACCAAAGGAAAAGTTGTCTATGATAAGGACGGCTGGCCTAAAAATCTAAATGGAGGACAGGCAGGTACTCGCTTTCTCTATAAACTACCAAGAAATACCGTTCCTGAAGGAAACTACACTGTTTTATATGATGGCGAAGGTATCTTAAAATACACAGATGATGCGAAACTAGTCCATCGTGAAAAAGGCAAAGATATTATCTCGATTAAGGCCGGTAAAGACAAAGAGTACCGTGTCAAACTAATCATCGAAAATAGCAACCCTAGAAACTACTTAAGAAATATTCGCGTACTGTTGCCGGGTGGTATCTGTGCCAACAATCCATACAAACGAGTCAATGATAAAAGATATTGTAAACGGTCGCGTTACCTATCTTTTGAAAAACATCATAAAAGTTTAATTTTTAATCCTGCCTATCTTGATTATATGAAAGACTTCAAAGTCGTTCGTTTTATGAATATGTCAGGTATTACACGTAATCCTATTACCGTATGGAATGATAGACCCAAAGTAAACGATGCTACTTGGGCGGGTAAACAAGGCGTGCGTGGTGCTCCACTAGAAATAATGGTTGCACTAGCAAACAAATTAAATGCAGATCCATGGTTTAATATTCCCCATAAAGCAAATAATGAGTTTGTCAGGCGCTATGCACAATACGTTAAAGCTAACTTAAAACCTGGCTTAAAAGCTTATGTTGAGTATACCAACGAAGCATGGAACTCAATTTTCACCCAGTCACATTATGTAAAAGACATGGGTGAAAGAATGAATCTGGACTCTGACCGAGATAAAGCAGGTTATAAATATTTCTCCTTACGATCAGTTCAAATCTTTGATATGTGGGAGCAAACCTTTGGCGGCACCCAACGAATTGTTCGTGTTATGGGAAGTTGGACAGGTTGGACACGCCTTTCAGAAATGTTGCTATCCTATCGCAATGCCTATAAAAAGACAGATGCAATTGCTATTGCACCCTATTTCTTTCCTAGTTATAAAAGCGCTAAAAAAGCACGCTCAGTTAGCCAACTATTTAAGTTAATGTATGACCCGAAAGAGAAATACTCCATACCAAAAGTTCTAGGCTACATTCATAAGAATGCACAAATCGCTGAAAAATTTGGTGTTGATCTGATCGCCTATGAAGGTGGACAGCATTTAGTTGATTGGAAAAGCCGTAATACAACTTCACACCCAACTAAGCTCATGATCGCTGCGAATAAAGATTGGCGCATGGCTAAGGCTTATCAGGTATTTATGCGCGGTTGGCGCGACAATGGTGGGAAGCTTTTCGTTAACTTTTCTGCACCTAGAACTTATCAATGGTTTGGTAGCTGGGGCACTAAGGAATATATCACTCAACCAATCTCACAAGCACCTAAACACAGAGCGCTGATGCAATATGCACGTAAGAATCCATGTTGGTGGAGAAACTGTACTGCCGCTACCGTCGCTAGATTAAATAAACCAAGCGTGAATCCTGTTGGTGACGTCTATGCTTTGGTTAAATCTAAACCAAGCAAAAAACGTAAAGCGACTCAAATAGCTAAGGCTAAGGCTGCCAAAAAACCTACAAAAGTTGTTAAAACGGCTAAATACATTAAAAACACTGCAACTAAAGTAGCGGTTAATAAAGCCGCCAATAAAGCAAAAACCGCAATAAACACAGCAAAAATTATCACGAATACAGCTAAAACAATTATTGCCAAAACAAATACCAAAAAAGCATCACGCCCTATTTGGGAAACTTCGAAGGTTTCCTCAACAAACAGTAATAAAGTCACCCAAAAGCCTATCTCAAAGCCTAAAGCAACACCGCAACCAAAAGGCTCACATGATGCAATCGTTCATCGTGTAAAAGGCAGAGGAAAGTTCTGGACCAATAAAGCAACGTTACGTTTAAAGAACGTCGTTTCAGGCAATATACAAAATGGCTTAGACCTTTCCAGTGTCTGGCAAACACACTGGGACAATAAATACCTTCACGTACGTGTAGATACTCTAGATGATAAATTTGTTAAGGATTCTAAAATGCCCTGGAGCGATGACTCGATCGAGATATTTATTGATGCCGATGGTAGCCGAAATGCTAAGTTTGATGGCATAAATGACTTCCATTTAATCTATCGCTGGAAAGATAGAAACGTAAATTTAAGTAGTAATTCTCCACGTAGACGCACCCTCGGTATCAAGCAAACGATGACGCGCACAAATAAAGGCTATACACTTGAAACCTCAATTCCATGGACAACTCTTGGAGTTCAACCTAAAGCGGGTAAAGCTATTGGCATTGATATTCAAATCAATGATGATGATAGTGGCAAAGGTCGTGACGGTAAGTTAGCATGGCATGCGAAAAATGATCTCTCATGGAAAAACCCAAGAAACTTTGGAAGACTAGTTCTCGGAATTTAATTTTTTGCTTAACCCTATTTTAGACTAGAAATCATCAATAAAACCAAATGAAAATCATTAAAATTCTGATACTGCTCGTTATTCTTTTCCTCATCGCAGTAGGTGGAAACTACCTATATAAACGCTACCAAAACTATCAAAACTTTCACACCCCTGCCGCACAACCACCAAGCACTGAGGAGCTTAGTGAAGCAAAACTCAAGAAAAGAAAAAAGGCACCTCAAAAGTCTGCATCAACTGAAAATGACAAAATATTCCTCGGCATCAATACCGCCGATGTACGCGAAGATACTTCCAGTATCCAATTTCTTAATTTGTTTAAATCAGCCATACCCTTTGCTGAAACTGTTCCGTGGGGTAGCTCCAAAGACGTTGTTTATGATAAAAATGGCTGGCCAACCGATTTAAATGGAGGAAAAGCTGGCACAAAGTTTCTAAACCGATTGCCAGAGGGCACTATCGAAGATGGATTTTTCACCGTTTTATACGATGGTGAAGGTGAGATTTTTTATGGAAATGATGCCCGCCTAATAGTCCACCGCCCCAATAAAGATGTTATCGAAATCAATGCAGGTAAAGACAAAATACTCAATGCCTCACTATTCATAAAAAAAACAACGAAAGATAATTATATTCGCAATATTAGGATTCTACCTGAAGGGGGGATTTGCGAAGGTAAGCCGCAGCTTAAAGTAAAAATTGCGAGTGATTGTAAAAATAGCAAATACCTGTCATTTGAAGATAATGACGATAAGATTCTATTTAATCCAGATTACCTCAATTTTATGCAAGATTTTCAAGTAATTCGCTTTATGAACATGTCTGGTATGACACGTAATCCTGTTGAAAACTGGGATGAACGCAACCTCCCAAACAAAGCAACATGGGGAGGTCGTGCAGGCTTATACTCACGAGGTGCTCCTGTAGAAATTATGGTTGCATTGGCTAATCAAACTAAAGCCCACCCTTGGTTTTCAATGCCTTATAAAGCCAATGATAATTATATTAGGCGTTTTGCAAAATACGTCAAAAATAATCTAGATCCGAAACTAAAAGCATATATCGAATACAGCAATGAAGTATGGAACCCTATTTTTATTCACCATGACTACGCAATTGAAAAAGGACTTGCAGCTAACCTAGATGAGAAGAAATCACCTGCTGGCTACAAATGGTATTCAAGACGAAGCGTACAAGTCTTTAAAATATGGGAAGATGAATTCGGTGGACATCAACAACTGGTTCGTGTGTTAGGTAGCTGGGCAAGTAATCAGAATATGTCCAGCCAAATCCTTGCCTTTGAAGATGCCTATAAACACACCGATGCAGTCGCTATAGGCCCTTATGTATCAGCTCACCCTGAAGTATTGCGTGAAGCAGAAAACGTTAATGACGTATTTAAAGCGATGATGTCTAAAGACTCTAAATGGGGAATGAAAACAATCGTTTCCTACATCAAAAAACAGCAGAAAGTAGCTAACTCGTTTGGGGTGAATTTAATCGCCTATGAGGGTGGCCAACATCTAGTTGATTGGAATACCCGAAAAGTTGAAGAACATCCAAACCCCCTACTCTACGCCGCCAATCGTGACCCACGCATGGGCATCGTCTATGATGAGTTGATGCATGAATGGAAACAAGCAGGTGGCAAGTTATTTGTTGCCTTCAGCGCACCACGAATCTACAGCTGGTATGGTAGCTGGGGAATCAAAGAGCATATCCGTCAGCCACGCTCAGAAGCACCTAAATATGATTCATTATTACGCTACCTTGATAGCAGCATGAATCCAGAAAAATCTCATGCAGGCAAACCGAAAAGTGTTTTAAATAATGATAATAAAGACATTCAAATTGCCTATGCAAAAAGCTCTTATATGATATGGGATATGAGCCGTCAACAGCGAATTCCTTCATGGCTAGAGAACAACAACCCCAGTGACTTCAGTGCAAACTGGCAAGCCAATTGGGACTCAAAGCACTTATACTTTACCTTTTCCGTTAATGACAATGATATTCAAAAAGGTGACGAGCTTGTACTCACCTTAGATACAACAACTGATAAAAATGACACTAAAAGTAACCAAGTTAAAACTAAAAACGAAGCAAAACAAACAAGCAAAGAGCTAAGTAAAGAAACATCAGATATCGATACAAGTACCAACACAGTTAAAACAGATATTGACGAGCAAGACAATAAAATAGAAAAGTCTGCTAAAAAAGAGGAAAAAGAACCAGAGGAAGAAAATAGTGAAAGTGAAGAGAATAAAGAAAAGCTAAGTAACGAAGATCAAGCTAAAACATTCACATTCACCCCATTCGACTCCTTAGGCACTCAAACCCACCTTACTCAGACAGACACAGGCTACCTACTCAATGTCGCCATTCCATGGGAAGATATTTATTCCGATAAAAAAACATTAATTAAAACAGGCAATACAATCGGCATCAACATTCAAGTATCCGATTCAGACGAAGATGAAAAAGGCAAAAAATACCTATACTGGTCAGATACGCATCAAGCTTTGCCTAGGATTATTTTGAAGCATGCTTTTTAAGGCTCACCAAGTACTGAAAAGTACATCGCTACACTTTTTGAAGGAAGTGTCGATGTTGTCGAGTCTTGCGTTACCTTCCGCTACTTAAGATTGAATTATCTGTAGAGCTCACTATGGCTGTATTTGTGGTTCTTGTGGAAACACAGGGGGTGCCTTACATTCAGAGCAGTTATAACCTGAGCCATCAGTAACACCTTCAATGCTGAATTAACCAATCTGCACTTCCTAACCCTTGTCGGATTATTTCTGGCTTTTCATCTGTCAAACTGACTACAGTGGTAGCATCATTTCCGCTGTAGCCACCATCAATAATTAAGTCAACCATATTTTCTAACTTGAGACGAATTTTATAAGGGTCTGTCAACGGATACTCTTCACCTGGCAACGTTAAGGTACTCGACATTAATGGTTGGTCTAACTCCTCTAACAAGGCAGAACAAACCGCATTATCAGGTACACGAATACCTATGGTCTTTCTTTTGGGGTTAAGCAAACGCTTAGGGACTTCACGTGTCGCGGGTAGAATAAATGTATAGGGCCCAGGTGTTAGTGATTTCATCAGGCGGTAATTCAAATTATCTACTATCGCGTATTTTGATATTTCAGATAAATCACGACATACCAGTGTGAAATTATGATTTTTATCCAACTGACGGATTAAGCGAATTCTATCCATTGCTTTTTTATCACCTAAATGACAACCGATGGCATAGCTAGAATCTGTAGGATAAATGACTACCCCACCTTTATTGATAATATCTACTGCCTGTTGAATAAAACGCGGCTGTGGATTTTCTGGATGTACTTCAAAATATTGACTCATGTAACTTTCTAATCATCTACTAACAAGTTAAGATGCGCTATTCTACATCAGGTTCAACGCCAAGGGCACATAATTACAATGAAGTTTTTGTTCGATTTTTTCCCCGTTGTTTTATTTTTTATTGCATATAAGTTTTTCGGTGATCTCCCTCCACAACTAATAGAAGCTACAAATTCTTTGCCTGTAGTTTCCATAGATCCAAAAGAACCCAAAGATGCTATTTATTTTGCTACGCTGACCATAATTATTGCGACGATCTTTCAAAATATTGGGCATTGGCTGGTATATAAAAAACTTGAGAAGATGCACTTAATATCCTTGGTCATTCTCCTTGCTTTTGGCACATTAACTTTGGCATTTAAAGACCCACTTTTTATCAAATGGAAAGTCAGTATTTTTAACTGGGTATTTGCCAGTGTGATTATTGGCAGCCAATTTATTGGTGAGAAACCTTTAATAGAACGAATGATGGCTCATGCAATTGATGTGCCCAAGAAAATATGGCGCAATGTTAATTTACTCTGGGGCTTGTTTTTTGCCTTTGTAGGGGTTGTAAATATTTATGTTGCCTATAACTATAGTGAAGAAACATGGGTAGACTTTAAACTCTTCGGTGTTTTAGGTCTGACCTTTGTCTTTATGATTGCACAGGGAATTTATTTGGCAAAGCATGCTGAACCTATTGAAGAAGATGAAACTAACGACAAGGTTGATACGACTAAAAAGTTTTAGGGAGAGGGAAAAACAAATGTTTTATGCAATCATTTCAGAAGATGTCGATAACAGCTTGGACAAGCGATTATTAGTACGACCTGCTCATGTAGATCGCTTAAATCAGTTAAAAAATGAAGGTCGATTGCTTATTGCGGGACCTCATCCTGCAATTGATAGTGAGGATCCGGGAACTAATGGTTTCACTGGTAGTCTGATTGTGGCAGAATTTGATTCATTAGAGTCTGCACAAAGCTGGGCAGATGCTGACCCGTATATCGAAGCTGGGGTCTACAAAGAAGTAAAAGTAAAACCATTTAAAAAAGTACTGCCTTAAAAAGAAGGAATGCTTAGACGTGCTATAAGGACTTATAAACATCTAAGTAATTAACAAAAACATCAAAGGAAAAAATAATGTTAACTAATAAACAACTCGTTGCAAAAACAATCTTTACACTTATGCTGACACCCCTACTATCTAGCACCGCTTTTGCTGATGAAGCTCCAGCAACAGAAGTTGTAGTAGCGACCGTCAACGGCGATAAGATCATGAAAAGTACCTTTGATGGCTACATGAGTATCTTAAAGAAATCAGGGAAGCCTGACAGACAAGCTGCTATAAATGACCTTGTGTCTACTGAGATTGCACTTCAAGAAGCAGCAAAAACTGATATATTAGAAAGACCTGCATCTAAAAAAGCAATTAAAGACTTCACTCGCAATCTTCTCCTAAAGACATGGACAAGCGAAAAAGTAAGATCTTTTGATGTCAGTGAAGAAGCAATAAAAACCGCCTATGATGAGCGCGTGACTAAGCTTGCTAGTAAAGAGTTCAATGCACGTCATATTCTTGTAAAGACTGAGGATGAGGCAAAAGCTATCATTGCAGAACTTGACGGTGGCGCTGATTTTGAAAAACTAGCAAAGGACAAATCTACCGGACCTTCTGGCTCTAATGGTGGTTCACTGGGCTGGTTTAAAGCTCAAACCATGGTTCCTGCATTTGCTAATGCCGTAAAAGAAATGGAAAAAGGCAAGTTTTCGTCTGCCCCTGTAAAAACACAGTTTGGTTTCCATATCATTAAGCTAGAAGATAGTCGTGACGCAAAGCTGCCAACAGTTGAATCATTAACACCTCAATTAAAGCGTGTTATTTCACAGAAAAAAATGCTTGATTATATGAAGGAATTAGGTAAAACAGCTGACGTAAAAATCACTCTTCCAGAAGAAAAACCTGCTGAAACTGTACCGAAACTAGAAAAGAAAGATTAATTTCTTATGTTTTCAAAATGGAAATCATTTCTAGTTGATCAGGGTGCGAGCTTTTCTGCTGAAAAATTAGCATCGTTTAGTACTTCGGACAAACAAAGTGAAGTTTTAATTAATAAAGCATCACTTTGTGATCTTTCTGATCAAGGTATTATTAAAGTTAGTGGTGAAGATGCGCAGTCATTTTTACAAAACCAACTGACTAATGATATCAACCAGATAGATTCTAACAGTCATCAAGAGTCTGCATGGTGCTCCCCAAAAGGGCGCATCATAGCAACGTTTCGGATTTTCAAACAAGAAGACTGTTACTTCTTAATACTCTCCGCTGACCTACTAGAACATGTCATTAAAAAACTTGGCATGTATGTGATGATGTCTAAAGTCACATTAGAAGATGCTTCTGAATCTTTGGTTCACTTCGGATTCTCTGGTACAGGTAGCGACAGTATATTGCTCAACTTTGTAGACTCAGCAGACTTGAAAACACCTTCTGAATCAAGTCAGACATTACAATATAAATCCCTAAGTATCATGCGCATTGCTGGTGACTTACCTCGCTTTGAAGTTATTGGCAATTATGACGATGCAAAACAACTCTGGGAGTATTGCCAGCAAGGCTCAATCATGTTGAGCAATAATTATTGGTCTTACTTAAATATTCGTACTGGTCTACCTCAAATCTCTAAAGAAAGTTCAGAGAGTTGGATTCCTCAAATGGTTAATTACATCGCCGTCGGTGGTGTAAATTTCAAAAAAGGATGCTATCCAGGACAAGAAATAGTCGCTCGACTTAATTACCTTGGTAAGACCAAGCGTCGTATGTATCGGCTTGCACTTAATACAGATCAGATACCTGCGATAGGTGAACTTCTTCACAACGGAGCTGACTCCACTGAAGCAGGAAAAATACTGAATGCGGCAATTACACCTAGTGGACAAGCCGAGGCATTGGCTATTCTTAAAATTGCAGAAGCCGAAAAAAGCCTATCATTGGCATCAAATACGGAAACTAGTATTCATATACTTGACCTTCCTTACAGTCTTGACGACAGCTAGTTGCAGCCATAACCAACACGCTTTGACAGAAGATAACCAAGCAAAACCCAATGTAGTACTAATCCACGGTATTTTAATGAATCCTTTGGAGATGCGCTATCTTGGTGGTCAATTAAGCAAAGCTGGCTATCAAGTTCACTACCTTTACTATCAGTCTGTCCTTAAAACATCAAAACAAAATGCACAGTCACTCTATAAAAAAATCCTAAAACTTAATTTACCTGATATGCATATTGTTGCACATAGTCTTGGCGGCATTATCACTATGCATCTTTTCGATCAATTTGATGATTTACCCAATGGCAAAATCGTTATGCTTGGTTCGCCTGTTAATGGCAGCTGGATAGCCCAAAAAATACATGATTGGCCTGTTATCTCCCCTCTTCTTGCACGCAGCATGCCTAGTGCTCTATCTGGTGAAGACTTACCCGAATGGCACAATAAAAGAGACTGGGGAATGATCGCTGGAACACGGAACCAAGGATTAGGCTTTATAGCGGGTGGCTTACCAGGAAAAGGTGATGGCACTGTACTATTAAAAGAAACCCATCACCCGAAACAAAACGAGCACATCAGCGTAGATACTTCTCATACAGCCCTGCTTTTTTCTAAAGAAGTTGCTGCCTTAAGTAGTCGATTTTTAAAAACGGGCAGCTTTAAATAGGCTTGTATAGCGTTTCTAAAAAAACAGCTATTTCATTCAATCAGATCTCAGCATACAATTATCTAAAAACAGGGGGGATGCCATACTAATTGTATGGAGATTACACAGAGGTTTCAACAATACCCTTAATCTGTCAATCGCTACAGCTTAAAGATTCTCTAATCAAGTCTTAATATTAATGCTGAAACTCCCTGCCAATTAAGGTAAAGTGCCTCTTTATTTTTTAAAGACTACTTAGGAATACTACCATGGCACGTCTACCTGACTTTATCTCACCTTCAATTCTATCTGCTGACTTTGCTCGTTTAGGCGAAGAAGTAGACAATGTACTTAAATCTGGCGCTGATGTCGTTCACTTTGATGTGATGGATAATCACTATGTTCCTAATCTTACTATTGGCCCACTCGTTTGTGATGCACTTCGCAAGCATGGTGTAACAGCAGAAATTGATGTGCACTTAATGGTACAACCGGTAGATCAACTTATTACTGACTTTGCTAAAGCAGGTGCAAGTTATGTAACTTTTCACCCAGAAGCTTCTCGTCACGTTGATCGCTCACTTCAATTAACTCGTGATCTTGGTTGTAAATCAGGTTTAGTTTTTAACCCTGCCACATCGCTTGATGCACTTGAGTATGTAATGGACAAAGTTGACTTGATCATGCTGATGTCGGTTAACCCAGGATTCGGCGGTCAGAGCTTTATCCCTTCTACTATGGATAAACTAAAGCAAGTTCGTAAAATGATTGATGATTCTGGTTTTGATATCCGCCTTGAAGTAGACGGTGGCGTAAAAACCAGTAATGTTCAAGCAATCAAAGAAGCAGGTGCTGATATGTTTGTTGCAGGTTCTGGTATCTTTGGATTTAAAAATGATAGTGACCCTGAAACTTACAACACAATCATTAATGAGTTTAGGGCTGAGCTAGCAAAAGCTAACGTTTAAAACGATTTCTGCCACCGAAGGACACAGAAAAACACAGAAGTTACAAACTATACTATCACTTAATTTACTTATGTTTTACAGTAGCTTATAGATAATATAAAGTTATAACTTGTTGTTATTCTGTGTCCTCCCATGTTTTCATGTGTGACAAAAAAGAGTTAAAAAATGTCTAAATTATTCACTCCAGAACTAATAATGATTGATGTCGATGGAACACTTGTCGACTCTGTTCCAGACCTTTCTTGGTGTTTAGATGAAACACTCAAACAGGTTGGCTTACCACCCCGAGGAGAGACTGCCGCACGTGAATGGGTAGGTAATGGTGTTATTCGTATCGTTGAGCGCGGTATTGCGAATGATCTCAATGCTGATCACGATGCTGAAATATTTGAAACAGCAATGCCGATCTTTCGTGCGTTATATGCTGAAAATACTTCCAAACGTAGTGTGCTTTACCCAGGTGTTCGTGAAGGCATGGATTATTTACAAACATTGGGCATTAAAATTGGCTGCATCACCAATAAAGATGCAGAATTCACTCACCCTATCCTAAAAGATTTAGGCTTATGGGATGATTTTGAAATTGTGATAAGTGGCGACACGCTAGAAAAGAAAAAGCCTGATCCTCTACCATTATTACACGGAGCAAAAGAACTTAGCGCTGATCCTAAAAAGTCACTGATGCTCGGAGACTCAACATCAGATGTAAAAGCTGCACGTGCTGCAGGTTTTGATATTATCTGTATGTCATATGGCTACAACCATGGCGTGGATATTCGTGAGTCTAATCCTGATGCAGTTATTGATTCTTTTGTTGAGCTAAAAGAAATGATCAAAAATAGCTAATGCCAAGGCAGGAAAAAGAAGATTGTCCCTGTCAATCAGCACTCACTTATGAAAAGTGCTGTGGGAGATACCACAAAGCAGGAGGTTCTGCACCCACAGCCGAAGCCCTGATGCGTTCGCGTTACAGTGCTTATGTATTTGGTAATGCACAATATTTATTTCGAACATGGCATAAATCAACCCGCCCTACTTTACAAAGTTTAAAAGAGATGGGTCCCCAAACCCTGATTAGTCTAAAAATCATTTCTACCCAGGCAGGAAAAGAGAAAGATAAAAAAGGTATGGTCGAGTTTATCAGCAGCCGATACAGCCATTCTCTTATGGGTGAAATAGAACAGCATAAAGAAAGAAGCTTATTTTCTCGTGTAAATGAGAAATGGGTTTATATTGATGCTATTTAATTTGTAGTCTTGCCGAGTTACCCTAAGAGGGTTAAAATAAGCACATGTTAAATCTGTCTAGTAATTGGCTTTGGATATAGTGTCTTTTGAAAAAAAGACAGTTGTTTGTTATGTCCGAATAATAATTTAAACAGGTTACACCATGAAAAATGCTCTCACTAAAGAACAATTTGATTCTTATATTTCGCAAGGCTACAACCGTGTTCCATTGGTTCGTGAAGTCCTTGCTGACCTAGACACCCCACTAAGCACTTATCTTAAACTGGCCAATGGTCCTTATTCCTACTTATTTGAATCTGTTCAAGGTGGTGAAAAATGGGGTCGTTATTCAATGATTGGTCTTCCTGCAAGAACAATCATTAAAATTACAGGTAATCAAATAGAAGTCACTCAAGACTTTAAAGAGATCAGCACAGAAACTGTCGATGATCCACTTGAGTGGATTGAAAATTATAAAGAAAAAATCAAAGTACCTGAAATTGAAGGTATGCCTCGTTTCAATGGTGGCCTAGTTGGTTATTTTGGTTATGAAACCATACGTTATATTGAGCCAAAGCTTGCAAATATAGAGACAGAAACCAAACCTGATCCACTACAAACACCCGATATTCTCCTAATGCTCTCTGAGGAAACCGTCGTCTTTGATACATTAAATGGCATCCTTTCATTAATAGTATTAGCTAAAGATAGCGAGTATGAGAAAGCTCAAGAACGACTCGATTACCTCACTAGACAGCTACATGAACCTCTTAAACTCTATCAAGCAGCGAAATCACCGCAAACCATTAATGAAGAAGATTTTGTTTCTGGATTTACCGAAGACGGCTTTAAGGCTGCAGTAGAAACAGCAAGAGAATATATTGAGGCCGGTGATATAATGCAGGTGGTTTTATCACAACGCCTCAGCGTGCCTTTTAAAGCACCACCACTAGATTTATATCGCTCATTACGTTCACTCAATCCTTCTCCTTATATGCACTATATGAATCTTGATACTTTTCATATTGTCGGTTCATCACCAGAGATATTAGTAAGATTAGATGATGGTGAAATCACCGTGCGCCCTATTGCGGGAACTCGAAAGCGTGGCTATAACAAGGCGCGTGATATTGAGATGGAAAAAGAGCTACTCAGTGACCCGAAAGAATTAGCGGAACATCTGATGTTAATTGACCTTGGTAGAAATGATGCAGGACGTGTTAGTCAAACAGGCACTGTAAAGTTAACCAAGAAAATGGGAATTGAGCGTTATTCACATGTCATGCATATTGTCTCTAATGTGGTCGGTGAAATTCTTCCTAACATGAGTGCGATTGATGTATTACGTGCAACTTTTCCTGCGGGCACAGTCAGTGGTGCACCAAAAATCCGCGCTATGGAAATCATTGACGAACTCGAACCCGTAAAGCGAGGAATTTATTCTGGTGCAATTGGTTATCTTGCTTGGAATGGAAATATGGACACTGCCATTGCGATTAGAACAGCGGTAATTAAAGATGGTAAGTTACATATTCAAGCAGGAGCCGGCATAGTATACGACTCAGTAGCTGAGCTTGAATGGAAAGAAACAATGAATAAAGCACGGGCTATTTTTAAAGCAGTGAGTCAAACTGCTGCAGGACTAGATGGAGCGCACAAATGATTTTAATGATAGACAACTACGACTCCTTTACCTATAACTTAGTCCAATACTTAGGCGAACTTGGTGCCGATGTAATAGTTGAGCGCAATGATCAAATCTCAGTGCAGGATATAGAAAAGCTAGCACCCGAACGTATTATGATTTCACCTGGTCCCTGCACCCCAAATGAAGCTGGTATTTCACTTGATGTGATTGATCATTTCAAAGGAAAACTCCCTATTTTTGGGGTGTGTTTAGGTCATCAAGCCATTGGACAAGCGTTTGGTGGAGATATCATTCGAGCTGAAGAAATTATGCATGGAAAAACATCCAGTATCTATCATCGTGAGATGGGTATTTTTGCTGGACTGCCAGAACCCTTTGAGGCAACGCGCTATCATTCACTTGTTATTGATCAAGAAACCTTGCCCGACTGCTTAGAAATTACCGCTTGGACAGAAACAGACTGTGGTGAAATTGATGAGATAATGGGTATTCGTCACAAGGAACTTGCTATCGAAGGGGTTCAGTTTCACCCTGAATCCATTCTTACTGAACACGGTCACGACATGCTCAGTAACTTTCTTAAAATGTCATGCTAAATAAACGCCGAACGTCCATTGGTAAACGCCTACTTGCTATTTTTTATGACTTTCTTATCCTTTTTTTTCTAACCTTCGTCATAACCTTGATCATTCAACAGTTTGTTATCCAGCTAGGACTAATAGAATTTGAACAGGTACAAATTACTGCTGAAGGGGAAACTGTGAGTATTATTCCCAGTGATAGCTTCCTTAGTCTTTTCTTAAAAAACACATGGCTTATTATTAGTTTTTTATACTTTACACTCTATTGGAGTAGACGTGGTAAAACGTTAGGAATGAAAGTTTGGAAAATCAAAGTAGTTGATCTACAAGGTAAGTCAATCAGTTGGAATCAAGCCATGATTCGATATATATCATCTATTTTTGGTCTCGGTCTGTTCGCTATTCCTTTCAATAAAAATAAAGCTGCTTTACAGGATATCCTGAGTAAATCTCAACTAATCGTTGATGAATAACGCCTTAGAAAATAAAACGCAAGCAACCGACAAATACTGGGGAATTTGGTCAACACTTGGCTTCTCTTTTCTTATTATTATTGTTTTTGGCTTATTCCAATCACTTTTTTTATTTGGACATATCTTTCTTGAAGAAGGCGAAGCACTCACACAAGCACTATTATCTGAATCATCTACCGCCTCACTTGAAAGCTTTTTACAGAAATACTCCTATGATGGTGACGCAATTAGTTTTGCTGAAATCCCTGCCGCATTATTAGGTATTGGCTTAATATTACTTTTTATTAGCATTCGTAAACAATTAACAATTAAAGAATACCTCGGCTTATATCGACCCAAACTAAAACCCTTTCTAGCTTTTATGGGTCTGATGATCATCGCAATGATCATGATGGAAAGTATCGCCTCAATGCTTGAAATTGAAACACCTGAATTCATGACGAAAGTTTATAATAGTACCGAAAACTTACCACTTCTATGGATTGCAGTCGGCATTGCAGCACCTTTTTTTGAAGAGATTTTTTTTCGTGGTTTTCTACTTGAAGGCTTACGCCGCAGCTTTATAGGAACAACAGGAGCCATATTATTCAGCTCAGCATCATGGGCACTTATTCATATGCAATATGGCATGTTTGAGATTATTTCTATTTTTCTAATTGGCATACTATTATCAATAGCTAAGCTTAAAACCAATTCACTTTATGTACCCATAGCAATGCACATGCTTATGAATATGGCTGCTAATGTCAGTATGGCTTTAAGCTCCTAACACCGCTGTGAAATCATATATGGCACCCCACCCTTTTTTACAAGATTGGCTTTTACATGCATAAACAAGCAAAAAAAATTCTTCAAAGCACCTTCGGTTATGATGATTTTCGACATAACCAGCAACAAATTATTGATCAGGTGATTGATGGTGGCGATTCCTTTGTGTTGATGCCTACAGGTGGAGGTAAGTCGCTTTGTTACCAGATTCCTGCAATGGTTCGTGAAGGTGTAGGGGTGATCGTTTCGCCTTTGATTGCTCTGATGCAGGATCAGGTTGATGCCCTTAAGCAGTTAGGCGTTAAAGCCGCATATTTGAATTCAACGTTGTCTAGCTATGAACGCCAAGAGGTGGAAGACGCGTTATTACGTGGTGAGCTGCAGATGCTTTATATTGCACCCGAACGTTTATTGAATGAACAAAGTCTTATGCTTTTAAATCAATGCAAAATCTCTTTATTTGCGATTGATGAGGCGCACTGTGTATCGCAATGGGGGCATGATTTCAGACCTGAATATCAACAACTTTCAGTTTTACCTGATCGTTTTCCTGATGTACCACGTATCGCTTTGACAGCTACTGCTGATAATCGTACGCGCTCAGAGATTATTCAGCAGCTTCGCCTTAATCAGGCAGGGGTTTATGTTAGTAGCTTTGATCGCCCAAATATTACTTACACTATTACAGAGGGACAAAATGCACGCGATAAATTGTTTCGCTTTATTCAGAGTAAACATGAGGGAGAAGCAGGAATTGTTTATTGTTTATCTCGTAAAAAGGTAGAATCTACAGCCGAGTGGCTTTCTGACAAGGGCTTAAATGCTTTACCTTATCATGCGGGTTTAGGTGTTGAAGTGCGATCACAAAATCAAAAACGTTTCTTACGTGAGGACGGAGTGATAATTGTCGCAACCATTGCTTTTGGCATGGGAATAGATAAACCAGATGTACGTTTTGTGGCACATTTAAGTTTACCAAAAAACATCGAAGCCTATTATCAAGAAACAGGCAGAGCAGGACGTGACGGTAATGCCGCAGATGCTTGGATGAGTTATGGATTACAAGATGTTATTTTATTGCGCCAGATGATGCAAAACAGTACGGGTAGTGAAGATTATAAACGTGTTACCAATCAAAAATTAGACTCAATGCTGGGGCTTTGCGAATTAGTTAGTTGTCGCAGACAAGCCATTTTAAAGTATTTTGATGAGACCATGGATAAGCCCTGTGGAAATTGTGATAACTGCACGAGCCCACCAGAAACTTGGGATGCAACTGAAGATGCACAAAAAGCTTTGTCTACGGTATATCGCACAGGGCAACGCTTTGGTGTGGCTTATGTAACTGATGTTTTATTAGGAAAAGCCGATAATAGAATCACTCAGAATGGTCATGATAAGGTGACAACTTGGGGCATTGGTGGGCACCTAAAACAGATTGAGTGGCGCAGCCTATATCGTCAATTAATTGCTCAAGGCTATCTAAGTATTAATATGGAAAAGTTTGGTGCCTTGGAGTTGACTGAACATTCACGTCCATTATTGCGTGGTGAAGTGACTTTATCAGCACGTAAATATCACAAACCTGAGAAGAGCAAGTCTAGCTCAAAAGGTACAAAAGCCAAATCTGAATTACGCGGTATGGACGAAGAAATATTTGAGGCATTACGTGAAGTTCGAACTAACTTAGCCAATGAGCAAGGTGTTCCTTCTTTTGTAATATTTAGTGATGCATCATTAATAGAAATGGCTAGAAAACGTCCGCAAACAGATGAAACGTTTAAATATATCAATGGTGTTGGCGATATGAAACTGGAGAAGTATGGCAAGAAGTTCATGGATGCCATTAGTGAGTTTCCACTCCCAAATCTTCTCAAAAATAACTTTTCAGATACAATTAATGAGACCCTAAATTTATATAATAAAGGTCTAAAAATTGAGCAGATTGCTGAAAAACGTGACTTATCTGCAGGAACAGTATATGCACATATTGCAGACGTGATAGAAGCAGGAATGCTATCTGCAGCTGATGCGTTAGACATTGAAGAAGATGATTTCTCCTTAATCGAACGAACTGCTGAACTTTTAAATAGCAAACATGAGAATGCGTTGAAGCCACTTTTTGATGAGCTTGATGGGGAGTTTGATTATGGGATTTTACGTTGTGTCGTTAGTGGCTTGTAATCTTACCAATGACTAGGTAATTTCTTACGAATGTGAATCTCTTTACTAACAATATCAATATAACCACCTTGTTTTAAAGTTTTTAATAAACGACTTACCATTTCACGAGAAGAACCAATCATATCTGCCAACTCTTGGTGAGTAATTTTTTGTGTTTTCATAGTCCCATCTTGTTGCTCTATAGACTCATTACGTATCACTTGAATCAACCTACCATAGGTATCTTTACTCGTGAGTGTACAAATAGTTTCATCCATTTTACGTATTTGAGATGTTAGTGATTTGAATAATGGCCAACAAACTTCAGGGTACTTCTCTATAAAGTCTCTAAGTTTTGTCTGATCCAACTTTAAGACTTTACTGTCTTCAATCGCTGATACTGAAGCAGAACGAGGTTCACCATCGAGTAAACTAAGTTCACCAAAGTAATCATGAGGATTAAAAAAAGTGAAAATCGTTTGATTTCCATCGTCATCTATTGCAAATACTTTTAAGCGACCTGCTATCACAATAAAAAGACTTCTACTCTTATCACCCTGAGAAATAATCAATGAATTCTTAGGGCAAGATATCTCTTTCATTAGACCAACCAACTCGTTCAAAATTGGTCCAGATAAGCCCTCAAATAATTGTATATTCTTAAGACGGTCTGCTTGTATTTGCAGTAGTTCAGTTTCTGAGAGCGCTTTTAAACCTGACATAAATCTCCTGTGTAAGCAGTTAAATTAAGTTCTCTTTTAAGGTAGTTCTGATGAATCAATTAGGGTTTAGTACAGAAAAACATTGGCAGTCTTAGCAAGTTTAAAACATTTGGACTTGATCTGAACTCCCTAATAATAGCAAATTATTCTAGAAGTGTGACTTATTAACATTTTTAAGTTGCTTACCTGATTAGAGTGGAAGTCTAAACACTGATAAGGGAGAAACATAATGGAATACTCAACATTATATTCAACGTTAAAAGCTGAATTAAATCCATCATCTTTTAGACTAGAGAAACTACAGAAATTTCATAAACATGTCCTACAGATTTATGCACATAAAGGAGAATCACACGATAGTATTGATACTATTAGTCAATTTAGTAATCGTGTATGTAGCCAACAAAATGTGATTACTAGATTAAACTCTTATGATGAACTTCCTTGTTATCAACATCGTTGTATTAAATTAATCGATGATAATAATATTAAGTTAGCATTGCACCTTATGCCTAAGGGAGTGAAAATGCCTATGCATTCTCATCCTGAGAAATTCTCTATTATCTATGTTGTTAGTGGTAAATTAGCTATTGATAACCGATCAAGATTTGATTTATTTTCATTAAAAAGTAGCAGCTTGACTAAGATTGTTAACACGGGGAATAGTAGTGTAGGTTTACCAATTCTAAATAACCTTCATCATATTCATGCTGTGTCGGATACTACGGTTTTTCTGAGTTTGAGAATGACCGCGACAAAAAAGAGCAGTAGCACTTATTCAAAAAAAGCAATTAACTCTATTGTTTCTACACTATTAGTTTCTACGCTCACGAGTGGTGTTGAAGTATTTGCTAATGGTAATGACTCCTTACGTGACCAAATCCAAACAACGGTTCAACATACAAAGCAAATGACTCACAAAAGTGTAGCATTATTAAGGGAAAGTGATAATTATGATGATAGGTGCAATGCGACTAGTTGGTATCATAAATCTGCTCTACAAGGTAATGCCGAGTCACAGTACTGGTTAGGAATTATGTTTTTAGATGGGAGTGGTATCACAGAGGATGAAGACGAAGCTCTGCGTTGGGTTAGCCTAGCAGCAAAGCAAGGGCACAAAGATGCTGAAAAACTATTAAATCATTTACTGGAAAGAATTCCTGAAATTGAATGTTAACTAGGGATAGGCTATTTTTTCATTAAGCCGTAGATAAGCAGTGTAATACCTGCAATGCCTAAAATAAGTGTTACTGAGGAAATACTTGAGGAAACCAGTAACATGGGCGAGCTACTTAACACTGCGGTAATTAGCAATACACTACCTGTAATAGTAATGATCGTTCTTTGGTTTGCTCTTTTGATTTCATTTCGAATTTCTTGGAGTTGTTGAGATTCTTTTTGTTGATTCAGCTGATTGTCATGGATCTGCTTTATAACTTCGTTGACCATAACGGGCATATGAGGGAGCTGCTCAATAAATTTAGGTAGGTTTTGTTTGCCCCCTTTTAGTAATGAACGTATTCCTGATTGTTCATCCATCCAACGCTGTAGGAAGGGTTTAGCAGTATCCCATAGATCCAAATCAGGATAGAGTTCGCGACCCATTCCTTCTATATTTAATAAAGTCTTTTGGAGTAAAACTAACTGTGGTTGCACTTCCATATTAAAGCGTCGCGCAGTTTGAAACAGACGCAATAAGAGTTTTCCGTAGGAAATATCTTTTATTGGTAATTGAAATATGGGTTCACAAACTGTTCGAATAGCGGCTTCAAATTCACTTTCTTTTGTATCTGCAGGAACCCAACCTGATTCTATATGAGCTTCGGCGACGCGTTTGTAATCACGGTTGAAAAAGGCATGTAGATTTTCTGCTAAATAGCGCTGATCTTGTGGCTCTAGCGTTCCCATAATGCCAAAGTCAACGGCAATATATTTGGGGTTCTGCGGGTTACTTTTATCAATAAAGATATTTCCAGGATGCATATCAGCATGGAAAAAATTGTGGGTAAAAACCTGTGTGAAGAAGATTTCTACACCTCGTTCTCCGAGCACTTTCATATTGATGTTATGGTCACGTAATTCTTGCGTGTTGCCCACAGGAATACCATAAATACGCTCCATAACGAATACTTTTTCGGTACAATAATCCCAATAAACTTCAGGAACATATAGATCAGGCGACTTTTCGTGATTACGGCGTAACTGGCTGGCATTGGCAGCTTCTCGACCAAGGTCAAGCTCATCGAATATGACTTTTTCGTAGTCTTCAATAACTTCAACAGGGCGTAAACGCTTTCCTGTGTCACTAAAGCGCGCAATCATCTTGGCAATCAACATCATTAAATCAATATCATGACGGATTGTTTTCTCAATTCCTGGGCGTACTACTTTTACAATGGCTTTATTTCCATTGTGCAAGGTAGCAGTATGTACTTGTGCGATAGAGGCAGATGCAAGTGGTGTTTCATCAAACTCTTTAAATAGCTTGGAAACTGATTGTTCTAGCGAGTCCTCAATGATTTGTCTGGACATGGCACCAGAGAATGGAGGGACATCGTCTTGGAGCTTGGCTAATTCATTAGCAAGATCATCAGGCAGCATATCGCGACGGGTTGAAAGTATTTGACCAAATTTTACAAAAACAGGACCAAGGTCTTCAAGTGCTTTTCTAATTCGTACGGGACGCGGATCACGTTGTTTTTTATCTCCCCAGTTCCAAGGTGATAGGTGATAAATAAAACGTAGTGGTCTGAATGCAGGAATTGCGTAGATGACTTCATCAAGGTTATGACGGATAAGGACACGATTAATTTCTATTAATCTTACAAATTGGGAAATTAATCTCATTATTTTTCTTTATTGGAACTATTACTAGTTACATCTTGTAGGAGTTTAATACGGGCATCCAGACGATCAACATCTTGGTGTAGGGTATCTACTTGATCTATAAATTGGTAAATTTCTTGTGTCGCTGGACTTAAGTCTGATTCTTCGGTTAAGTATTCTGCTGTTTCATTTCTTAGCCTATTAGCACTGTCACTAAACCATGAGGATGTATGTTCACTTGCTTGAGCTGCTTTGCGTGCGAAAAAATCACCCACTAGATTCGATAACAAGGCTTCCCAGTCAACATCAACTTCTCGCAAAACAGCACTAAAGTCTTCGGCTACGCGCATATCACCATCGACTTCAACCTCACTTTTAAGCATAGCTTCCCCTGAGTCTTTAGAGGTGCTGAGGTGAATCAAATCAATTATAGAGCCATGAATAGTGGCATCGATTATTCCACCCTCTTCTACATCAGGATAATTCCCTAAAATCTGAATACCAGAAGTCGCGGGGAAGAAATACAAATTCATATCAACATCTGTGATGTGAAAGCGAATGATTTTACCTTCGATCTTTTCGAACTTTTCAAGAGCACTGTCATCAAGCTTTAACCACGTATTAATGGCTAACTCAATAGCTGACAAAATAGGAACGGGGAGTTTCATTATTTCTAATATCTATGATGTATTAAAATTTATAGCCAATATGCAAGGCTACCACTCCACCTGTCATATTGTGATATGAACAACGTTCAAAGCCCGCTTGTTCCATCATGCCTTTTAAAGTTTCTTGGTCAGGGTGCATGCGGATTGACTCTGCTAGGTAGCGATAACTCTCTTCATCATTTGCTACTAATTTACCAATTAAAGGCAATAGTTTAAAAGAATATTGGTCATAGATTGTTCCTAAGCCAGGAACAACCGGTTTTGAAAACTCTAATACCATGAGCTTTCCACCTGGCTTTAGACAGCGATAGATAGAACGTAAGGCTGCATTTTTATCAGTCACGTTTCGAAGTCCAAATGCCATTGTCGTTATATTATATTTATTATCTTCAAAAGGTAAATCTTCGGCATTAGCTTGAACATATTCGATATTGCCAGCTATACCCATATCAGTGAGACGCTTCCGTCCATTCTCAAGCATTGATTCGTTAATATCAGAAAGCGTTACTAAGCCTTCAGAACCAACAATACGAGCAAACTTTGCAGCAAGATCTCCAGTACCACCTGCCAGATCAAGGATAGTATCTCCTTTTTTAACTCCCGAGGTTTCAATGGTATAACGCTTCCATAAACGATGAACGCCCACAGACATTAAGTCATTCATTAAGTCATATTTGTCAGCGACCGAGTGAAAGACATCGGCTACTTTACCCTCTTTGTCAGAAACAGCTACTTGCTCATAACCAAAATGCGTAGTCTGTGTAGATTCCTGAATTGACATGATATTTCCCTTTTACCAATTGACTGAATATTAACCAAAGAAGTGATTTTATAAAATTTCTGACTATGATTAAAGCTATATTAACAATAATATGGAAAGCATACCTTGTTAATATTATTAAGTATTCAGTTTTTTGGGTTCATTATCATTCATTATTTAGATAAAATACAAATCTTCTGTAACAAGGTAATATTATGAGGCTATAACGAAACAATATAATATGGAGACTATTTAATATAATGGATTATTCAATGAAGAGATTAACATCTATTTTAACTTTAAGTTTAGTAAGCTTACCTGCCTATGCGTGGCCAGAAGTAGATCATATGAATATGTGTGGTTCTGCTACAAAGGTAGTTCGTGGCTATTCTGGCAACTTCAGAACATGGAACGCACATGATAATTATGTATCGTACCTTGGAAACAATTATTACCTACGCACCAACTGCCCTAAAATAGTTGCGCCTGTAAAAAAGAAAGGTAAAAAAAGTACAGCAAAGAAAAAGGAAATTACTAAAGCTGTAAATAAAGTCATCAAGGAAAGTGTTAAGAGAAATAAGGTTATTAAACAAATTTTTAATTCTAAATACAACGAGAAGACAGATTGTAAACGAGTTGACAGACTAAATAGTTTAGGCTTATCGGTTCAGGTTAATAGATAATTTTTGTTCAAGCTTTTTCTCTTTAGATAATCTCAAACTCGAATTTATTTGACTTACTGAGTAAAAAGGCTTTAATTAACGTGCTTAATTAAAATGAACTATATATTTTAATCAATCACTTACCATAGTGGTATTAAGGAAAATCTTAAGAAGCTATAGGTGTATTTAAATTAGTTTAAATTCTAACTATGAAACCGCTGCTATCCGTATTTTGATTTATTAACATATCAACGTTATAAAATCAGTAACAGGACTTATAAGAGAGATATATTGGAAAAGAGTAAAACATTTGGTACCTATGCAGACCAGCTAACTTGGCTAAGAGGTATCGCAGCATTATTCGTGGTTATCTCTCACAGTTTGCGCGCCACAGAGGTTAAATACTTTCATCAAGATCAAGCTAGTCAATCTTCACTGGTTTCTTTTTTTGATTTAGGAAGTTTTGGAGTTGTACTTTTCTTTGCATTAAGTGGTTGCACCTTATACATTAGCAATTCCACTAAAGTGGGGCGCGGCCAAGTATTTACATTTTATATTAAACGTTTCTTTAGAATCTGGCCTGCATTTGTGGTGTCACTATTATTCTACATGGCTTTTCGACTTGTCTTTGCTAGCTATTATGGTGACCCTCATGATCTATGGATTGAGAAACAATTTCTAACTGATTACTCTTTTTCTGATGCTCTTTCCTATTTTACCCTTTCATTTAATATTACAGGGCCTGGAGAAATATTTAATAATGCATATTGGAGCTTACCCGTTGAGTTTCAGTATTATTTACTGTTTCCATTAATTATCTTATCTATCAGATACCTTGGCTTAATGGGACCTGTTTTAATTGGTTTGTTTTTATATTTGATTCCAAAATTTTCATTATATGAATTCAATGACTTATCTTTGTTTACACTGGCTTATAGTTTTTGTGGAGGAGTGATAATTGGTTATCTTTATCAGCGTTGGAATATACGATTAAATGCAACGATTGGAGTATTTCTATTAGCTATTCTTTTGGTAGCCGTTTCTATTATTAGCAATTCTGTTGTTTCCTTGCCTAGCATTCCTATAGTAGCCACGAAGTCGAACTGGATGATACTATTTGCACTAGCTACTATTTTTATTATGTTGTTTACAACATTTAGTATTAATAAAAGACTTGAAGCCTTTTTGAAACATTACGGAACAATCTCATATAGTAATTACCTTTACCACAATATATTTATTGGTATTTCCGTAATAGTGATCATTAACATGAATATTTCTGATAGTAATTTAAGGTTGTTTGGTACTCTATTTTTTACATTAATTGCTAGTTATTTAGTTGCATCGCTTTCTTTTAAATATATTGAACTACCATCAATTCGTTTAGGTAGATACTTCGCTGGAAGCAAGAAAAGAAAAGACTATGATGTTAAACAAAAGCAAATATTAAAAGATAATGGATAACAATTAACTATAAACTTTCTCATTTCATTACTGAATAAACTGGTTCCTCATATGGATATTTTCTCGTAACTTTACTAATACACCCTGATTGATTCGAATCACAAAGCATTTCCACTTTGTATTTTGCTATAGTTTTTAACTTTTCAATTTCTCCCAAAAGGGCTGACTATTTTTCATCGGTGTAAACTGACTTGCCCAAGAATTTGCCATGAGCAATGTTTACATTTTCCTAATGCCCCAGCTCCTGCATCAAACATTACTTATTTTACATCTTCACATTGTTCTGTAGGAACATAACATACAAACAGATTTGGTAATGATATTCCATGATAGGTATAATCCTGTTACAAATTAAAGATGAATAATCCTATGAGTGCAAAGAAAGTTAAGCAAGGTGTAAAACTCCGTGGTGCGGATAAGGTAGCACGTATTCCTATAAAGGTTGTTCCAAGCAAGAAAGTTCAGCGTAAGCCACCTTGGATTCGAGCGAAAGCACCAACAACACCTGAAGTAATGCAGCTTAAAAAGATATTACGAGAACAAAAACTAAATACTGTTTGCGAAGAGGCTGCCTGCCCAAACTTGGGAGAGTGCTTCACAAAAGGTACGGCTACTTTCATGATTATGGGGGATATTTGTACTCGACGTTGCCCCTTTTGCGATGTTGGTCATGGACGACCAGATCCATTAGATGAAAATGAGCCGAAAAATTTAGCCTCTACGATTAAAGCAATGGGGCTTAAATACGTGGTTATCACTTCGGTAGATCGTGATGACTTACGCGATGGCGGCGCGCAGCATTTTGTTGATTGTATTAATACAGTAAGAGAGGTCTGTCCAGATATTCGTATCGAAATTTTAACCCCTGATTTTCGTGGTCGTATGGATATAGCACTGAATATTATTAATCAGGCTCCACCTGATGTATTTAACCATAATCTTGAAACAGTTCCTCGTTTGTATAAACAATCACGACCAGGTTCTGATTATCAATGGTCACTAGATTTAATTAAAAACTTCAAAGAAATGCATCCCAATACTCCAACTAAATCAGGCTTGATGCTAGGTTTAGGAGAAGAACTGAATGAAGTAATAGAGGTCATGCAAGACTTAAGGGATCATGGCTGTAAAATGCTAACCTTAGGACAATATCTGCAACCTAGCTTAGACCATTTAGCAGTTGATCGTTTTGTAACTCCAGATGAGTTCAAAGATCTAGAACAAG
>CAZWEA010000032.1:0-25660 GCA_964632635.1 uncultured Cocleimonas sp.
TGAAATGGAAGAGGAAGCTGCAGTAGTTAGATGTAAATATGATATATGGCACCCCCCCCTTTTTTTAACAATTGGACGTTAATCACGAGGTCCCCAAATAGCTTCATCTAGTGATTTATTTTTATCTGAAACCAAGGGAATTACCTTTCCATCTCGAAGCTTAACGCCTTCTTCTTTTAGTAGCTTAGCTTGTTTTTGATAAGGGCTGCTGTCAATTTCAAAAGCTAGACTACGATCTGATTTGACTACTCGATACCAAGGTAATGGTTCGGGGGAGCGCCCCATGGCTTTGCTTACCATGCGGGCACGTTTCGGATAACCTGCAGCGCGTGCAACTTCTCCATAAGCTTTAACCTGCCCAACAGGAATATTGGAAACTACCTTCCAAATAGCTTGGTCAAATTTATTATTCAAAATGGGTTAACTAAATAACTTAAAACCTAATTCTAGCAGAATTTATATACTATTCCTTTTAAGCCTATTAATAACAAAATTTAGAAGCTCTCATTATCAGGACGTAGATCTAACTCCTGTGTCCAAGTTGAACGATGTTGCTTAATTAAGTGAAGATAGGATTCGGCAATGGCGCTCGGTTTCATGCAAACATCAGGAGCTAATCCAAATTTATGTTCTGCCTGTGGCCCCCAGATTATGCCATCCAGCAGAATGTGTGCGACATGAATTCCCTTTGCTCCAAACTCACGCGCTAGTGACTGTGTCAATCCACGCAAGGCAAATTTTGCTGATGCAAAAGCAGCAAATTCTGCTCCCGCTTTGACTGAAGCAGTTGCGCCAGAAACTAATATCGTTCCTGATTTATTGGCTAACATATTAGGAAGCACACGTTGCACACCATGCAAAGCACCCAAACAACTGGTTTTCCAAATATCGGTAAAATCAGCTTCGCTTAAGTCAAGAAACGGCTTATGCACAAGATAAGCAGCATTGTGAATATATACATCCACATTTCCTAGTTGCTTCTCTACCGTTGTTATTGCTCTGTTCACAGAATCTGCATCACTTATATCGCAAGCGAGCTCTAGATAACTCTTAGCTAACGCGTTCTCAGTTTTAGCACTGCGAGATAAAGCAGCAACACGATAGCCTTCTGATAAGAGTTTCTCACATAATGCGATTCCTAAACCTGCGCCAACGCCTGCGACTACAGCGACTTTATTATTTGAATTCATTTTTGATTTTGTTCCAGTAGTTTTATTTTGTTCTTTAATTCTTGTATTTCTTTTTCAGTATCAAGTAGCTTTCCTCGATACTCTTCATCTGTATAACGCTTTAGAATATGTTTGGGGCAATTCTCATCAATAGCATCAATTTGAAATTTTATAATCCTTTCGACTGATCCCCTTTCTGGAAGCTGTGCTTCTACTAATTGAACGTCGTTAACTGAACCTAGCGTCGCACTACCCCATAATTTTAATCGTCGTTGATTGGGATAATCCATAAAAAATAGAAAAGCTCTATCGTTCTCAGTTAAGTTTCCTGTCGAGATATATTGCCGATTACCCGCATAATCAGGAAAGTATAACGAGCTTGAATCAGGCACTTTAATAAAACCTTTTTTACCACCTCGATGTTGCATATAGGGCATTCCATCAGAGCTTGCCGTTGCAAGATAAAAAGAGTCTCTACTTTGAATAAACTCAATCTGTTGCGTTGTTAATTGATCGCGCCAGTGATTGCGTTCAATGAGTAGTTTAATATAGTCAGCCGTGCCCTGCTCATCTTGCATAGATTTAATGGCTTTTGAAAATAAATAATCTGCTGGATTTTTAGTCATGATTTAAGGGTCTTAGTTAGGATTTTGTTTAAGTCGATTAAAATTTTGAGTAGAACAAATAATTGGACTTGATCAGATCTTCCTTAAGCCGTATCACGTAATTGTGTCGCTTGCATCGAAGCTCTTGTCTTAAAACGCTCGTACCATTCCTGAGCTTTTGGGTAAGATGCAACTTGCGGGCATTCTGATTCATAAAGTATTTCTGGAAGTCGTAACTCAAGATATGAAATTGCAGAGGCTAATGCTAAATGAGCCAAGGTAATATCGGAATCAAACTTTTTAAGTTCATTCATACGCGATTCAATATGTTCGAATGTACGTTGCACTTCTATCGACCAATTTGATATTGATTTAGGAGACTGTTCTTCTTGAGGTCTAGTGCGACGTTCAATTGCAATATTATAGGCAGCATCCGTCATTCCATCTGCCATTGCTTGCCAACTTAAAATATCAAAGCGATGATCTTTTGGAATCAAAGTTAAGTGGTCTGTCAAACCATCTAGGTAATGACAAATTACGGGACTATCGTATAAGGCTTTACCATTTTCTAAAACTAGAGTTGGTATTTTTCCGAGTGGATTAGCTTTAGTTAACTCATCCTTGTCATCCCCAAATGGGTTGACTAGAATTTCTTCTATTTGTGAACTGAGACCAGTCTCCCGAACAACAAGGCGAACCTTTCTTGAGTAGGGAGAAGTGTTGGAATAGTATAGTTTCATTTTCTTCACCAAGTCTGTTAATCATTAATTTTGCAAATTAATCGTCTAAAAAATATGAACATCCCTGTTCAATCAAACATCTATCAAAAATCAGATTTAGCTTAATAAATTAAATACCAGCATCATTTGTGCGCCAAAACCTGCTAGAAAAGCAATGATTCTTAGTACGGGTACACGTAAGGTGAAAACGATGGCATGTACAAGACGTGCATAAAAATACAATGCTGCGGCAGTCGCTGTTAGCTCCGTATTCATTCCTAAAATGTGAGTAATAATTACAAGCGGTGCAAATACAGCAAGGTTTTCTACAGCATTTACATGTGCATCCATTAAGCGTTGTGCCCATGCTACCTTAGTCGTAGTCTCACCATCAGGATCCCATAAGCCATGAAATATTCCACCTTCAAACAAACGATTGATAATGTAAGGCATCCATAAAATAGCAGTTAGTAAGATTGTTAATGTAAGCCAGTGTAATTCAGTTGTCATAATGATCATTCCTATTAAATTTGTAGTTGTTTCAGGTTATATTTTAGGCAATTACTAAAATTGAATATATGTGCAAAACCACTGATGTCTTTGCAGAAACTACTGAAGTGAAAGTGTTTGTATCAAGAAAGACAGTGTTTATATGTTTCTATGGACTGATTCAGTCTAAACAAGAAATGCGAAAGGAATGGACAAGAGAATAGTTGCTTTGATCATAGAGACAAGAACGAATTCACTCTAAGCTAATGTGCACTAAACAAAGAGGATAAGGCCTAATGATTAACAAGTTTATTGCTTTACTAATTTTGACTGTTCCAATGACTTACGTTTTTTCTGATAGTAGCAATGCTAATCCTATTAATATCCATCAGGTTTTGCTAAACGAATATACGCCACTGAAGGTATCGCATCATACCTACGTAATTCATGGTCCAATGAGAACAAACCTTAAGGAGAATCAAGGTTTTGTAAACAACCCTGCATTTATCATTAGCGACAAATCAGTTGTCGTGGTTGATCCTGGAACTAGCGTACAGATCGGTAGAGCACTGCTTCAACACATCAAGAAGATCACTAGCAAACCTATTACCCATATCTTTAATACACATATTCATGGTGACCATTGGTTAGGTAATCAGGCTTTCTTTGAAAACAATCCAGAAGTGAAAATTTTTGCACACCCAATTTTTCTTCAAGAAGCAAAGTCTGGCACAGCAAAACAATGGTTAGATATATTTCTTTCAGCAACTGATGGAGCCATTAAGGGTACAAGAATTGTACTTCCAACGATTGAATTAACTGATCAACAAGTGATCCAAGTAGATAATATTTCTATCAAAGTACATCTTTCAAATTGGGCACACACAAAAACAGACGTTATGCTGGAAGTCATTCAGGACAAGCTATTGTTTACAGGGGATATAGTCAATAATAAGCGGATAGTTCCTTTTAATGATGGTAGTTTCAAAGGAAGCCTTACTGATATTAATAAGGCAATGAAACTAAATATAGAAATAATCGTACCGGGCCATGGGCCGACAGGAGATGAGACTTTATTAGCAACTTACAGTGCAGGACTTGAGTCTATTTACCAAACAGCTAAGCAATTAAATGATGAAGGTTTAGAGCCTTATGAAATGAAACAAAAAGCCATGCTAGCTAATACATCCTTTAAAAACTGGTTGGGTCTTGAAGATGAAATCGGACGCTATTTGAATCAAGCAGTCTTAGAAATTGAGCAAGAAGAGTTTTAAATTCTACGCACAAGCTATACTACTGAATATATCTTATAAAAGGCGTAACGATGCTAGAAAAAACAATATCCTTTGCTGAAAATACTATTAATAGCACATTTAATGATCCTTTGAGTCAAGTTTTAAATTCTATGAGGATTTCAGGAAGCCTATTGCTTGATGAAAAATATCAAACACCATGGGCAGTTTCTGTGCCAAATTCAAAAACTTTAAACCACCTATTTGAAACTACTACAAATACTCGTATTGCCGCGTTTCATTTAGTCAAACGAGGTCATATCACTATTGAGCTAGATAATGGTGAAAGTACTTTGGTGGAAGCAGGCGAAATGGCTGTTTGCTTTTCAGGCTTAGGACATACTTTATCTCAAGGTCAAGGGAATACAACGATAAGCTTTGAAGAAATCATGTCTGGCGATAATAATATATTTGAACCTAAAGATAATGAGCAGTCACCTTGTACCTCACTTGTCTGTGGTGTTTTTCTTTTACATGATGCTTTACTAAATCCTCTGCTGTCCGCATTACCTAATGTTTTAAAATTTAGTGTGACTAATCCTAATGAACATCCTCGCTTATATGGTGTTGTAAATCTAATGGAGCAGGAATTTCAACATCAGACTGTAGGGAACAGTTTTGTACTCCAGCGTTATCTTGAGATTCTTTGCGCTGAAGCTGTTCGAGCACACGTGGATAGCTTATCTGGACAATCAATTGGCTGGCTTTCTGCACTTAAAGATCCTGTGATTGGGCGCGCCATAGAAATTATTCATGCACAGCCGGGTTATAAATGGTCTGTAAAAAATCTTGCTGATAAAGTTACTATTTCACCCTCCCGATTCGCGGCTAGATTTAGCGAGACTTTAGGTGAACCACCTATGGTATACATTACTAAATGGCGGATGTATTTAGCCAGTCAAATGCTGGATAGTAATCAACTCAGTATTAATCAAATTGCCAGCGATGTTGGATATGAAAGTATGGCAGCATTTAGTCGTGCCTTTAAACGACATGTTGGTTTGCCTCCTGCAACATGGCGAGCAGCTTCTTTTTCAGAAAAACAAAGCTTCTAAAATCCTTCAAAAAGTAAGCCCGCTTTTTTGTCTAGTATTTTCTTATCCATCATATCTCTCGTGAAAGGTCTCACTTATCTCACTAGGCCTCGCTAGCTCTATTTCCCCCTTTAAAAAGATGTTTCAGACAAATAAGCAGTCGATTCAACCATAGAAAGCACTGTGTAAGATGAATAAAATAATTTCTCCACTATTAATTATAGAGAGAAAATAATCATGAAAATTCTAATTTCTTCAAAATATCTAAAAGCATTTACTTTAGCTGTTATCTTTTTTTCATTGCCTGTACAAGCGGAACCAGCTTGTTGGAGTGCAGGAATTTTAGATGGGCTTTGTTATCAACAAGCTGAGCAAGATCTGGTAATAAATAACAAAATAGAAAGTAAAACAAATTACTCTAGTTCTAAATGCTGGACAGCAGGAGCACTAAATGGGATGTGCTATACCGAGCAGAACTCCATATCAAATGTAGAAGCTAAATCTCAAGATGCAACTGTATACAGTCTTCAGTGCTGGACTTCAGGTGTTTTGAATGGCATGTGCTTTTAGTTTTTTGTAGAGGCTGAGCATTGTATTAAAACAAGTTCTCATACGATGTGCTTATCCAAATCTGTGCTTAACTTAGTACGAAATATTTAGGTGAAAGCTTAGGATACTAAAAGCTATTATGGTTTGAACACATAGTGATTTATAACTATGTTTATTATCAATCTTCAAAAAAGAGGGGGGGTGCCATATCAACTTTTAATGCTATGGCACCCCCCCTCTTTTTTAACAATTGAGAGTTTATGCCACATTAATAGCAGCCGTTAGCTTATCTAGAAATATATTCATCTCTTCGTCAGTTCCAATACTAATTCTTAAGAACCCAGCAATTCTAGGGGCATTAAAATAACGAATCAAAACACCTTCTTTTTTTAAGCTTAAGTAGAGTTTTTCTGCATTGGCTTGATTCGGTCGGGCAAAAATAAAATTGGTTTTTGAATCAAGTACCCAAAAATCCATTTCCTCAAGAGCTTTGCTAATTCTTTTTCTAGTGGTAATTATTTTTTTACAGTTCTCTTCAAAGTGTGCTTTGTCTTTTATTGATTCTGTAGCACCCGCTATTGCAGCGCGGTCCAAGGGATAGGGATTGAATGAATTTTTTACTCTTTCTAGCCCCTCAATTAAGTCCGCTGAGCCAAGTGCAAAACCAACACGTAAACCTGCCAATGATCGAGATTTCGAGAAGGTCTGAGTAACCAAAAGATTAGGGTAGTCATTGATTAAAGACACTGCCGTTTCAGCACCGAAATCTACATAGGCTTCATCAATAACCACGGGTGCATCTGGATTTGCTTTTAATAGGGTTTCAATTTCATCTAAGCCAAGTGCTATTCCACTCGGTGCATTAGGGTTTGGAAATAAAATACTACCAATCTCTTCAGATGTAGTTTGCTGATAATCTTCAATATTAATAGTGAAATCATCCATCAACGGAATGTGTTTAAAATTAATATCAAACAGACTACAAAAAGCGGGATAAAAGCTATAGCTAATATCTGGAAACAACAGTGGTTTATCCTGCTTTAGTAATGCAACAAAGGTATGTGCTAAGACTTCATCAGAGCTATTGCCAATAAAAACTTGATCTAGTTCCAGTGAATAATATTCTGCTATCGCTTGCTTCAATGTTGCTGAATGTGGGTCTGGATATAAGCGCATATCATCACAAGCAGCTTCACGCATAGCAGCGATTGCCTTTGGAGATGGCGGATAGGGATTTTCATTAGTATTCAGCTTAATGTATTGCTGATCTTGAGGTTGTTCTCCCGGTGTATAGGGGTCGAGCTCTTGTGCTCGCGTGCTCCAAAACTGACTCATGATTTCACTTATTTATAAATAAACCAATGTTCATTATCTAGCTTCAAGACGCCATACGCAACAATCTTCCTAATGCTGATTTTAAATGGACACTGTTGACGGGTTTATTTAAAACGGGAAGTCCATGCGAGGAGACTTCTCTCATTCGCTCAGGGGCAGTGTCTCCTGTTATTAATATTGCCACCGCTTGATAATCAACTTGCCGATGAAATGCATCAATAGCTTGCACGCCTGTCGTATTTTCTCGAAGCCGATAATCAGCAATGATTGCATCAATTTTACCATCATATGTTTTTGCTATTTCTTGCGTTGCCTGAATATCAGCCGCACAGATCACTTTACTACCCCAACCTTCTAAGACCGTGGTCATTGCTTGTAAAATATCAGTATTATCATCAATGACAAGAAATATAGCATTGCTGATATTGTCGGCATCATTGATAAGAGGGCTTTTCTCTTGTAACTCCAGTTGTCTTTGCTTTGTTTCTTGTTCCGTTGCCATTTTTAGCTCAAGTGTGAAGACACTGCCTTTACCAAGCTGAGATTTTAATTGCAGCGGAATACGAAGTAAATGACAGGTTCTCTTACAAATAGCCAACCCCAAACCCAGACCTTTATTTTGGTCTCTTTCAGGGTTATGTAGCTGTTGAAATTCAGCATAGATGATTTCTTGATCTTTCTCGGCAATGCCTTTTCCTGTATCCCATACCTGCAAGAGCATCTTATTCTTACGTTTCCGACAAGAAATTAAAACCTTTCCCTTATTCGTATAACGAATTGCATTTTGAAGCAGGTTTCTAATCACCGTTGCCAATAAAGCTGGGTCTGAGTTAACCCAAAACGGACAAATACGTGTACGTAATTCAATCTCATTTTGTTGTGCGAAAGGTTGAAACTCTAAAACCATATCATTGATAAATTGTTGTAAATCTATTGGCTTGATATCTGGCTTAATTATTTTGGCATCTAAACGAGATATTTCTAACAAAGAATTGAGTAGCTCTAAAAGTACTCCATTGGCACTATTTATTCTGCTTAGTATTTGCTTTCCCCTATCAGTTGAGACCTCTTGGGATAAAGCACTGGATAGTAGTGAGATTGCGTGTACTGGTTGGCGTAAGTCATGATTTGCCGCAGCAAAAAACTTAGATTTATCTTTACTCGCTTTTAATGCCTGTTCTTTTTTCTTTTCGAGGTCTTTTAACAGACCAATGTTTTCATAACGAATACTCAATGAATTGCTAATAACATGATATGTCCAAAAGCTAATTCCTAGCATTACGAATAGAAATGTTAAAACGATTAAACCAAGATAATTGCTTTGTACTGCTGTAGATTTAAATAATTGATAAGCAAGGGGGAGCAGCATAGGTATGGCTAAAGCTGCATAAGCACTCCAAAGAGAAGATAGTGCATTGATACCACCGGATGCCATCCCAAATAAGAAAATAACTAAGAAAGCAATATGAGTGGTTGATTCTGGGGTGAAAAATAAATAACCCGCAGCACCCCAAATAATACCGTAAGCTAATGGCAGTTGGGTATACATACCAATATCGGGAATTGTAGATAAGTCTTTAAATAATGGCTTTAGTTTGAAGAATAAAACAAGGGTTAATAAACAGGAAACATAGATTACTGCAAGCCAGATTAATAATGTTTGGTGAGAGATAACATCCCACATCATCGCCACTAAGACAGGGCTAGTTATGAGGTTTGATGCCATCATTAAAGGTGTCAATCTATATGACTGAAGATAGCGTTCTTTTTGTATTAATGAAATGCTTGCCATTTTAAATCCCTAAACTGCCATCTAAATACAATAGCATTAAGGAAAGTGTAAAAATAGATAATGCATTTCCGACGACGACCATTGATGCTACTTCTTTAGGGGATTGTTGATATTTTTCGGCAAACATAAAGTTTAAAACAGCGGGAGGTAATGTCGCAAATAGTAAAAGCTGGGTACGTTGAATTGGATCTAAAGGAATAAAAAGTAATATTATAAAAGCAGCAATGACACTAAAAAGTGGGCACAGCACTGCACCTAATAAACCGATTCGCCAAGCACTTAAATCAACAGTCGTCATCCGTACCCCTAAAGCGACTAACATTAAGGGAATTACAATTTGCCCCAACATGCTGATAGGCGTTTGAATGACTTCTGGCATTTGCCAATGTGAGACACTAATTGTTAAGCCAATAATAGTTGCAATATTGACTGGCATTTTTAAAATATTCCACCATGATACTTTTCCACCCACAATATAGGAACCTAGCGTAAAGTGAAAAATATTTTCAGCTAGAAACAAAATCACTGCTGCCCCAAGCGCATCTTCACCAAAGGCTAGAACTGCCAGCGGTAGACCCAAATTACCTGCATTGTTGAACATCATGGAAGGGACAAACATAGCGACAGATAATGTAAATATTTTACTAAAAATCCACGCCAACACACCAGAGAATAGAACAATGAAAATGGCTGCTAGGGCCAAAGATTGATATTCAAGAACATGAAATGAGTTATTTGCTAATACATCAATCAATAACGCAGGCAAGAATATTTCCATATTCATGCGGTTGGCAAACTCCATATTGACAGGACGATGTCTTGCATAGAGGTAGCCGATTAGAATTAAAACAAAAACAGGAAACAGTACTGGAAAGACAATAGACATTAATAGACTGATGTCTCATTTTCGGGTCGCGTTTTATACCATTTCATTAGCCACATATACTGTTCAGGGTGTTGCTTGATTAATATTTCAAGAGATTGATTTAAAGCGAAAGCATCCTGCTCTGCGTCCTTTGATGGGTAGTTCTCTATGGGAGGTAATACTTTTAGAACATACTGTTGAGACTCATAGTCATACCAAGTGAAAGCAGGTAAAGCTACTGCTTTAGTCATTTTCGCAATACGAGAGGTGGTTGTTAATGTCGCTTTTTCTTTACCAAAAAAGGGGGCAAAAACTGCGTTATCAGCACCTAAATCTTCATCAGGTAAAAAAATCATCACTTTGCCTGGCTCTAAAGACTTAACGAGCTTACGCAAACCTTCCTCACGAGAAACGACAAAGCTCACATGACGGCACCGACTTTTAGCAATTAACCAATCTAGTAAGGCATTCTCTGAGGTCTTATAAGAACCAAAGCAATCAAAGTCATAACCTAAAGCAGCAGGGCCAAATTCCAGCATGACGCTATGAGCAAGTAAAATCATAACACCTTGATCACGACTAATTGCATTTTCAATATACTCACGTCCTTCAATTCTTAGCATCGATTTTAGGCGGTGCTTACTGGCAAAGAATAATAAACTATAGTCAATTAAGGCACAGCCGTACCACTGTAAATGTTGAAGTATTAGTGCCTCTCTTTCAGCAACATTTAATCTAGGAAAAGCAATTTCTAAATTGGTATTAACCGTGTTAAAGCGTTTGCTCTTTTTATTATAGATCCTTTTACCAATTTTTTTACCGATAGCATGACGTGCAGATGTGGGTAGTAAAGAAATAAGTGAGAAAAACCCTACACCAATCCAACTTAATAAGTATTTGGGGTGAAGCAGTGAAATGTTAAATTTTATGCCACAGTTCATTGCAAACTAACTAGATACACGAAATTTATATTCAATAGACATTTTACTCAACTCCACTTCAAGCCATTTGGCTGCTTTTACAACGTCATCTTCAGGGCCTTTTAAACCAAAGTCTATCAATTCACCGCGTTTTTCTGTGCTCGGTAAGCTGGAAAGATCTACCTGTTCAAATGTGTTAAGTAGCTCATTCATCATATCCAGCAAGCTACTTTCGGGTACATGCAAAATATCCCAGCGCCATTCAACATTTGGGTGCTCATTAAGGAGGTGTGGATAATGCGTATCTAGTACCCACTCAACCATTGGCCAAGCCATATTAGGAAATCCAGGAACAAAATGATGATTGTCAATTTTAAAACCAGGTACTCGATTAACTGGATTCGGAATAATATCCGCATTAGTTGGTAAGTCACTCATCAGGATCCGATTTGGGTAAGCTCGTTCACCAAATTGCTCTTCAATTATCGCGCTTGCCTGTGGGTGTCGAACTAGCTCGACCCCAGAGGCTATTGCAGCACTAGCTCGGGTGCGATCATCGGGTGTCGCCCCAATTCCTCCAAAACTAAACACAAGATCATTCGTTACCATTGTCTGCTGTAATGTCGCAACAATTTCTTTTTCTGTGTCACCTATGACCCTTACCCAATTTAATACCATGCCCCGCTCACGCAGAAACTGAATGACTTGGGACATGTGTTTGTCCTGACGTGACCCATTAAGTAACTCATCCCCAATTAATATTAGACCTATATTTTGAGGCGACTGGTTCAAACCTTGGCTCCTTTATTTTTTGCTCTGGCTTGAGTGAGTTTACTTAGACTTTCAATTTCAGTCGCATTCCAACTAGATTCTGCTTCCATCCAACCTTGAGTATGCTGTTGAATAATATCGGCGAGTGTTTGAATATGTGAAGGGTGATCATTTAACGCAGGAATATATCGGAATTGCTCTCCACCTGCTTCCATGAAATATTCACAATTTTCACCCTCAATTTCTTCAAGAGTTTCTAAACAATCAGCGGGAAAACCTGGACAAATCACATCAACTGATTTAATCCCTTGTTCTGGTAATGCCTTTAATGTTTTATCAGTATAAGGCTTTAGCCACTCTGCCTTGCCAAAGCGAGACTGAAACGTTAATTTCCATTGCTCATCAGTTAATTCTAGTTTTTCAGCAAGTAAACGACCAGTCTTTTGACAATGACAGTAATACGGATCACCAAGCTCAAGGTTGCGCTTTGGTAGTCCATGAAAAGACATTAATAAAATATCGCCTCTTGGATTATTTTTCCAATTATCTTTAACGCTCTCAGCCAGAGCTTTTATATAAGAAGGATGGTCATGGTATTGACTAATAAATCGAAATTCAGGTATCCACCGCCAACCACGTAAAACTTTACTAACTTCATCAAAGCTAGTGGCAGTGGTAGTTGCAGAATATTGTGGGTATAAGGGTAAAACTAGCAGGCGATGTGCGCCTTTTTCTTGTAATTTTATTAATCCGGATGCGATGTCTGGTTTACCATAACGCATTGCTAGCTCGACATGAACAGACCCCTTAAAACGAGATTTCATTTCATTTTGGAGTAATTTTTTTTGGCGCTTACTATAGTGTAACAGCGGAGACCCTTGTTCGTCTGACCATACTTTTTTGTAATTTTCTGCACTTTTTGCAGGTCGTTTGGGTAAAACCAGTCCATAAAGAATGGGTAACCAAATAAGACGAGGAATTTCAACAACTCTACTATCAGATAAAAATTGTCTCAGATATTTTCGAACTGATTTAGTCGTTGGTTCTTCTGGAGTCCCAAGATTAATCAATAAAACCCCGATACTCTCAGACTTACCATGGAAAAAAGTCTTATCTCCTTTAATTTTTGGCACTTAGTAATCTCTATCAGGTAAATAAACGCAGAATAGCATAATTCTCTGTTATATTAGTCACAACAAGCTTTATCTTTTTACCCTATGGCGTTTATAATAAAGCAAAATCAAGTAATTTTAGGAAGTTTAAAAATGGCACGAGTTACAGTTGAAGATTGTTTGGAGTTTGTAGATACAAACTATGAGCTTGTTTTAATGACAGCTAAACGAGCACGAGATATTGCTGACGGTGCGCAACCGTTAGTTGAAGAAGATAATGATAAACCAGTAGTTATAGCACTACGAGAAATAGCTGCAAATATTACGGCGCAAGATATCATTGAAGCAGAAGCTGAAGAGAAAGAATCAGCGATGTTTGAGGAAGATCAAGATCAAACTCAGGAACCGTTTAGTCTTCGCATCAGCTAGTTAAAAAAGTTATTTGGTTTATTATTCAGAGGCTCTTGAGGCTCTGAGTTTATTAGTATGGCAACATCTACTAGAAAACCCCGTTCAATGTAACCCTAAATAACGATACTAATTATGTCCCAGACAGCATCTAAATCACTGATTAGTGCGACAGACCTTAATGAGTTAGTCAATCGCTATATGAGTGATGAGGATGCCTGCAAAGTTTACCAAGCATTCCTTCTCGCAGCTGACGCCCATGATGGGGTTGTTAGAAAATCTGGTGAATTCTATATTTTTCACCCTCTGGAAGTAGCCTATACACTCGCCGATTTACGTATGGATGCAGATACTATTTGTGCTGCATTACTCCATGATGTCATCGAAGATACTGATTATACAAAATCTGATATTAGTGAGCAGTTTGGCAAAGTTGTGGCTGATCTTGTAGACGGTGTGACCAAGTTAGCAGGTGGAGAGTTCACCTCCAGAGATGAAGCCGTAGCGGCAAGCTTTCAAAAAATGATGGCAGCAATGACGCAAGATTTTCGAGTCGTGTTAATTAAGCTTGCCGATAGACTCCATAATGTAAAAACCCTAGGTGTGAGAAAGCCTGAGGCAAGAAGACGAATAGCAAAAGAAACACTGATTATTCATGTGCCGCTAGCAAGACGTATGGGGATGAATGCCATGCGAAAAGACTTGCAGGTCAATGCATTTAAACATCTATTTCCATGGCGTTCTGGGCTATTGGAGCAAGCATTAGATAAATTCACCCAAGAAAATGCAGCAACTCATCAAAAAATTATTAGTAATATTAATCGTTCGCTTTTCGAACACAAAATCAAAGGTCAGGTTTTTAGCTGGAATAAAAATATCTACAAGCTCTACCACCGCATCAAAAACAGCAAAGGCCGCAAGCACATAGATAATCATACAGAAGCATTAGAGTTACGTGTTTTAGTTGACTCAACCCAAGAGTGTTATATTGTACTCGGCATGCTTCATCAGCAGTACCAACCCAAGGTTGGTTCATTTAAGGACTTTATTGCTACACCCAAAGGGTATGGTTTTCAGGCACTACAAACGGCTTTATTAACTCCTGATCGACAACTCATACTGGTTCAGATACAGAGCCATGAAATGTATCAAATAGCACAATACGGCATTACCGCACATTGGCGCTATCCTGATCTTCTTAGTTCGTCTGATAAATCCCAAGAATATCTTAATCGTTGGTTACGCCAAGTAGAAGAAATACAACAAATCACCGGAACCGCTGCTGAGTTTTTAGAGGACATGAAAGCAGACCTGTTCTTAAGTGAGATTTATGTTTCAACCCCTCGGGGGGAAGTTAAGGTGCTTCCAAAGGGTGCAACACCGATTGATTTTGCCTATGCCATTCACACAGAAATTGGTAATAAATGTGTCCGAGCCATCATTGATGGCGAACCCGTTAGCTTAAATACACAAATACTTAATGGCGCGACGGTTGAAATTATTACAGACCAAGATGCGACACCACATTCACAGTGGCTCAATTTTGTAAACACAGCCAAAGCACGTTCATCAATTAGAGGCTGGATAAATAAACGTAAATCACATGAGTTTATTGAATTAGGTAAAAAAATTCTTGATAAAGCGTTGCTTCGCTTCAAAACAGACTTCAAATCTTTGCAAGCAGAAGACATTGAGTTAACCTTAGAAACCTTAGGTTTAAAAAATCATGATGCACTGTTTAGCAGTATAGCCAAAGGCAATCAGTCGGCTAAATTAGTTGCCAGACGTTTATTAAATGATGACAGCCTAACCCCTCTTAGTGATGAAAAAGACCAACCATTGCTAATAAAAGGAACGGAAGGTCTTGCGGTAAAACTACAAACCTGTTGCTACCCAATTCCGAATGATACGATTGTGGCTCAACTTGATGAGATTCGAGGCTTGCAAGTGCATAGAGTTGATTGCCCAAAATTGTCCCGCTTCAGCGATACACAAAACAAAGAAACCCTGAGTATCGCTTGGGTAGATGATACCTACAAAGAAAGTCACTTTTTAGCACCATTGAATGTACAGGTAAGAAATAGGGTTGGTGTTTTATCTCATATAACCGACCTGCTGGAAAAAATGCGGGTCAATATTGAAGATATAAATATAGTAGGTGACAACGAAGTTAAAGAGATGTACTTTTTATTACAGGTAAAAGACAGCGCGCACCTTCGTCAAATTGCTGAATCACTCAATAATCAATCACATGTCCTTGATGTAACAAGAACATTTGATAACAGCGTAAAGAATAAATAAGGAGTTAAATAATGGCTAGAGAAATCATATCAACTGATAAAGCACCACAGGCAATTGGCACCTACTCCCAAGCGGTTAAGGTTGATAATACAGTTTACATCTCAGGGCAAATTCCACTAGTTCCTGAGACAATGGAAGTAGTAGAAGGTGACTTTGCCATTCATGTGCGTCAAGTATTCCTAAACCTCAGCGCTATAGCAGAAGCCGCGGGTGGCAATATAAACGACTTGGTAAAAATTAATATTTTTCTTACAGACCTTAATAATTTCACAACCGTTAATGAGGTTATGTCAGAGTTTTTCACACAGCCTTATCCCGCACGTGCTGCACTTGAAATATCAGCATTACCCAAAGGTGTTCAAGTTGAAGCAGATGCGGTAATGGTATTGCCAGCATGAGTGTCACTCCCAAAGTTGCACTCTATCCCGGGACGTTTGATCCCATTACCAATGGTCATATTGACCTTGTGAAACGAGCCGCTAAACTTTTTGATGAAGTGATTGTAGCTATAGCGTCAAGCAGCAAAAAAAAACCATATTTCACCTTAGAAAAACGTATTGAGCTTGCATCAGAAATACTATCAGACTGTCCCAATGTTACTGTTAAAGGCTTTGGTATTTTATTAGTAGATTATGCTCAGCAACAAAATGCAAATATTTTAATTCGTGGCTTACGTGCAATATCAGATTTCGAATATGAATTTCAGCTTGCCAGTATGAATCGAAATCTAGCGCCAGATATTGAATCGGTGTTTTTAATGCCAGCAGACGAATACTCCTTTATTTCATCCTCCCTAGTTAAAGAAGTTGCAACCTTAGGTGGTGATGTCTCTAAGTTTGTACACCCCCTGGTTTCCGAAGCATTAAACCAAAAAGGCTAAGCAAAATACGATGAAACTCCCTGATAATATATCACAACAAGTAAAATTAGCCCTGCAAGAAGATATAGGAAATGGTGATGTAACCGCCGACTTAATCGATGTAAAAAGTGAATCAAGCGCTCAAGTGATTTGCAGAGACAATGCAATTATTTCTGGTATTGCTTGGTTTAACGAAGTGTTTTCTCAAATTGATTCCAGCGTAAAAATACAGTGGAACTATAGTGACGCCGATGAAGTTGAAGCAGGCAAACAACTCTGTACATTAACTGGCAATGCTCGCGCTATTCTTAGCGGTGAACGTGCCGCTTTAAACTTCTTACAAACCCTCTCAGCAACAGCAACGCTGACAAAGCAATTTGTAGAAGAAGTCAAAGACAGTAAGGCAAAAATCCTAGATACCCGAAAAACAATACCTAACTTAAGAAACGCACAAAAATATGCCGTGTTATGTGGCGGAGGTAAGAATCATCGCATTGGCTTATATGACATGATTCTTATAAAAGAAAACCACATCATGGCAGCAGGTAATATTACAAAAGCCATAACTCAAGCTAAACAGTTGCACCCACAAATCAAAATTGAAGTCGAGGCCGAGAACTTACAAGAGTTCAGAGAAGCCAGTGAAGCAGGCGCAGATATCGTTATGCTAGATAACTTTGACTTAAAAACCATGAGCGAAGCCGTAGCAGAAAATAATGGCAAAGTCATATTAGAAGCCTCAGGTGGCGTAAATATGAAAACGGTAAAAGCAATCGCTAAAACAGGAGTTGATTTTATTTCGGTTGGTCAAATTACCAAAGATATTACTGCTGTAGATTTATCCATGCGCTTTGATAAATGACCCTGAGTCGTTAATAATCCTACCTAGTATTGCATCCTAGCAATTCATCAAAAAAGGGGGGGGTGCCATATAAATGCTACTGAGTTCTATATGGCACCCCCTTTTTTTTTAGATAATTACATCACGAGATTGATTATGATGTTAATCATTTAGCGGGTGAGTAGCTTGTCGAGTTTCCCGCTACTATCCAATTCTCTTAAATCAGTCAGTCCACCGATGTGCTGATCATTTATGAATATTTGTGGTATGGATTTCTGCCCGCAGCGCTTGATCATCGTATCTTTTTCAAGCGGCATAAGGTCTAGCAGATACTCCTCATATTCAAGCCCTTTCGCTTGCAAAAGGTCTCTGGCATCTATGCAGTGTCGGCAAAAACTGCTGCCATAAATTTCAATATTGGCTGTCATAAGCTTTGTTACCCTAAGAAACATCTTTGAATTTGTTAATCAAGGCGGGGGTGCCTTATAAGATTTTCATTGATTAATTATGGGAAGAGGGTGGATGGCACCCCCGCCTTTTTTAGATAATTGGAGACTCTCGTCAGAGTTATTTATCGTAATTACCGTTCACTGGACTAGATCGCTAAATACTCATGGCGAAGTTCTTCGTTGTCCAAAACTTCTTGGGCAGTACCATCAAATACAATATGCCCCATATCTAAGATCAACGCACGATCGGCAAGGCGTAATGCTGCAACTGCATTTTGCTCAACAATAATGGTGGTAATTCCGTGTTTCTTAATACTATCAACTATGCTGGCAATTTCATTCACGATGACGGGTGCCAAACCTTCATAAGGCTCATCAAGTAATAACAATTTAATATCACGTGCTAATGCTCTTGCCACTGCCAGCATTTGTTGTTCACCACCTGACAGCGTTGTACCCATTTGATTGCGGCGCTCGGCTAAACGTGGAAAGTGTTCGTAGATTCTTTCAATACTCCAACCTATAGGCGGTTCAATCTGAGCTAGTTTGAGGTTTTCCTCAACGGTCAAGCCAGCGATAATACGTCTATCTTCTGGTACTAAAGCCACGCCATTTTGAGCGGCATCGTAAGCTTTCATGGTATGCAGTGGTTTATGATCTAACCAGATTTCACCATGAGTTACGGCAGGGTCATCCATACGCGCGATGGAGCGCAGAGTTGATGTTTTGCCCGCACCATTTCTACCTAGTAATGCGACTACCTCACCCTCACGAATATCAAAACTAACACCTTGAACGATATAACTTTCACCATAGTAAGAATGGATATCCCAACAAGAAAAAAAGGCGGGATCAGACCCTTTGCTGGTTACTGCTTGAACGCGCTCTTGTTGTTTTAAATTATTACTCATTTTCAGATTCTCCTAGGTAGGCTTCTTTCACCTTCGGATCATTTTTGATCTCTTCAGGAGTTCCTGTTGTAATAATATTGCCACGAACTAAAACACTAATACGATCCGCCAAGCTAAACACAACGTGCATATCATGCTCAATAATAACCTTTGTCATATTACTCATTTTTCCGCTATTCAAAAGGTCAATGGTTCGGTTTGTATCATGTCTTGCCATACCCGCAGTTGGTTCATCGAGGAGTAATAATTTAGGGTGCTGAATAATCCCCATGGCTAGCTCAAGGCGACGTTTATCACCACGAGAAATACTGCTTGCGAGTTGATCGTGAAATGAGTCTAATTCAAAGTCTGCCAGTGTCGCATGTGCCTCTTCTTGAATAGCTTTCTCAGCCGCAAGCGCTTTAAATGCATTAAACTTAAATGTGCCATCCTTTTTTGCAAAAGCAGGGATCATGACATTTTGTAGCAAAGTCAGATCAGGAAAAATTTCTGGCGTTTGAAATATTCTAACCATGCCTGCGTGATTAATATCATGAGGTTTCATTCCAATCATATTCTGACCATCAAATGTGACAGAACCACTATCTGGAATCAAACGACCGATACAGCAATTCAACAGTGTTGATTTTCCTGCGCCGTTAGGTCCAATAATCGCATGTGTTTCACCTTCTTCAATTTTAAGGTTTACATCAGAGAGCGCATGCAAACCACCAAAGGTTTTATTAACACCAGTAATCTCGAGGATAATACTCATTTCGCATCCCTCGTAGCAGTATCTACAACAGGCACTTTTTTGCGCCCAAAGCCAAACAATCTTGCAACAAAACCAAAGATATTACGTAAACCTTGCATAACACCACCAGGCAAGAAAATGACAACAATCATAAAGACTGCACCGAGCGTTAAATGCCAACCTTCGCCAACAAATGGATTGACCACCGTTACCATAAAACTTTGCAAACCCTCCGGCATAAAACTAAATAAATCATGTAGCTCATTAGTATTTAATGCAGAGAAAATATTCTCAAAGTACTTGATTATAGCGGCACCAAGTAATGGACCAATTAAAGTGCCGACACCACCTAAAATGGTCATTAGCACCACTTCTCCAGAAGCCGTCCACTGCATTCGTTCAGCACCTGCAAGTGGATCAATTGAAGCCAATAAACCACCTGCCAAACCAGCATACATTCCTGAAATAACAAACGCCGTTAAAAGATAGGGGCGTGTATTAAAGCCTGTGTATTTCATTCGAGTTTGGTTCGATTTAATTGCGCGAAGTTTCATTCCAAAAGGTGAGCGAAAAATCTTAAGTGAAATATAAAAAGCAATAATCAGCATCACTGCGGCAACATAAAATCCAAAATAACCATCTTGGGATTTAATCAAGGTACCAAACAAATTGGTTGAAGGAAGACCATCCGTTTTCGCAATGCCAGCCATTGAATCAATATAGCGAGGGTCTTGCTGTGATAATTGCAGACCCGTTTCTCCGTTAGTTATAGGAGTTAATACAGAATAAGCAAGGCTATAGGCCATCTGCGCGAAGGCTAAGGTTAGAATGGAGAAATAAATTCCAGAACGCCGTAAACTTAAAAAACCAATCACCAAAGCAAACAGTCCCGCAACGATCATCGCCAAAACAATTGCAGGAACAATATTCATCGTCAGCAATTTAAATGACCACACCGCCGTGTAAGAACCGATACCTAAAAAGGTTGCATGCCCAAATGATAGGTAGCCAGTGAGACCAAATAAAATATTATAGCCAATCGCAAAAATACCAAAGATGGCAAATTTCTGTAATAAGTCAGGATAGTTTGCACCCATTGGATCAAGCCAAATAGGAGCGCTTAAAACGACTGCTGAAAATAGCAGCATAATGAGTGGTGTACTTGAGAGTATTTTTTTCATCTTATTAGTCCTCAAAAACGCCTTCGCGCCCCATTAGTCCACGTGGTCTCACAAGTAAAATCACCACAGCCACAAGATAAATTATTATCTGATCTATGCCAGGGAATATTTCTTTGACTTCATTCATCGAGGCAAAAGATTGCAGAATACCCAATAAGAAACCTGCGGCAACCGCACCCCCTAAGGAACCCATTCCTCCAACCACTACCACCACAAATGAGAGCACTAAAAAGTCCATCCCCATATGATAATCAGGCGGTAATATTGGTGCATACATTACTCCCGCAAGACCCGCTACAACCGTTGCTAGTCCAAATACAATGGTAAATCGTCGTTGCACATTTATGCCTAATAACTCCACTGTTTCACGATCTGCCATGCCCGCTCTTACAACCATGCCAAACGTGGTGAATTTTAAAAACATAAAAACAGCAGAGATGATGAGTATGGAAAAGGCTAGATAAATAAGTCGCCACCACGGATAAACAAGATTTTCATTCATCCCAAAAAATGTCCCAATCGCGGCACTGCCTGCAACAATATCTGGCGCTGGAGTTGGGATAGGGTTAGCCCCAAAGAAGTGTCTAACTATCTCTTGTATAACAATCGCTAAACCAAATGTAACTAAGATTTGATCTGCATGTTCACGCTTATAAAAGTGCTTGATTAAGCCTCTTTCCATAATTACGCCAACCAAAAGCATCACTGGAATGGCAAACAATATGGAAAGCGGTACGGCATAGTCAATAATGGCTGAGCCAGTATCCCCCCACCAAATTTCTAAATATGGTGTTTCCTTATAGGCATCAAAGAAGGTGATACTTTCATCTTTTACCTTCTTTGAAATGGTAAGAATTTTTTGAAATAAAACGGCACAAAATGCGCCCAACATAAACAAGGCACCATGTGCAAAGTTTACGACCCCGAGAGTACCAAATGTCAGTGTTAAGCCCAGTGCAATCAATGCATAAGCTCCACCCTTGTCCAAGCCATTCAGTAGTTGAATGAAAATTGCGTCCATAGGCTTATATCTTTATTCCTTTAAAAAGTTTTTTTCAAAAAGACTCTGAATCATCATAATGAAATCAGAACGTTTTTGAAAAAATAACAAAATTACTTATTCTATTTTTAACCGAAAAAAAACCATACCGCCAAAACTTTGACGATATGGTTATTTCTAAGTGGGCTTAAACCTTGTAAGGGCCTAACTCACCACCAAAGATTTTTGCATCGTATTCAACATCTTTACGAGGCACTTGCTTAACAATTTTAAGCAGGTCGAACTGAGATGTTGGCTTGTCGTTACCACGTACCACAAGAACATCTTTGAAACACTGATGATCTTCTGCACGATATTCCGTAGCGCCATTACCCATGCCATCAAACTTGAAGCCTTCCAATGCTTTGATAACTTCAGGTGGGTAGAAAGTACCTGCCACTTCACAAGCATTTGCATATAGCAACGTCTGAACATAACAAGTATGTGCCGCCATTGAAGGTGGGTTACCGTACTCTTTACCGAACGACTTAACAAAAGCTTTAGAGCCTTCATCCGTTAATGCCCAGTTCCAGTTTGTAGTACCAAGAATACCTTTAAGATTCTCACCAGCACCCTGTGCCATTAAGCGAGAGTATAAAGGAACGATAATCTCAAAGTTCTTACCGTTAACTTGCTTGTCACGAAGACCAAACTGAACCGCTTGAGTTAGTGAGTTGATCATGTCCTTACCGTAATGGTTAAGGATAAGAACGTCAGCACCCGAGTTTAAGATTGGCGTAATGTACTGTGAAAAGTCACCTGCGCCAACTGGCGTTTTAACTGTTTTAGTCGTCTTCCAACCTAAACCTTCCGTAGTCTCTTTGATTGACTCTTCCTGAGTCCAACCCCAAGTGTAGTCAGCCGTTAGGTGATAAGCTTTACGCTCAGTACCCATTTCTTCTTTAAGAACAGGGCCTAATGCAGAACCAGACATTTTTGCATTAAAGAAATGACGGAAACCGTAACGACGCTTGTCTTTACCCGTTGTATCATTTGAGTGAGTTAAGCCAGCCATGAACATCGTGCCCATTTCCTGACATAAACCCTGTACCGCAATCGCCACACCCGATGAAGAACCACCAGTGATCATTAGCGCGCCGTCTTTCTCGATCATACGCTTAGCCGATGCACGTGCTGCATCTGACTTAGTCTGTGTATCACCCGTAACAAAAACAACTTTCTTACCAAGAATTCCGTTGCCTTTTAAAGCGCTAGGCTTGAATGTATTCATCATTCCGCCATCGCCTTCGCCATTCAAATGCTTAACAGCAAGTTTGTAAGCGCGAAGCTCGTCAGCGCCTTCATCTGCGTAGGCGCCAGTTTGAGGAACATTAAAACCTAAAGTAACGGTTTTAGAGTCGACAGGATTATTTCTAAACTTCTCTCCTTTTGCGAAACTATCCTTCATAAAGAACATTGGTGAAGAAGCAACGATACCAGTAGCAGTTGCTGCCTTTAAGAAACCACGACGGTTCAATGTAGGGGTTTTATTGTGTTTACTCATATTTCTCTCCTTTGATATGTGTAGCTATAATGATCACCTTATAAATGCAGGCAAAAAGTTACCCCTATTAGTATATTTAAAAAAAAATTAAGATTCGGGGTTTAGCATGATTATTATAGTGCAACTTTCTGATTCTTTTTAGAATATTTAAAAAAAATTGATAATAATTGGCTTCTTTAATATTAGAACTGATTAATATTTTGTAAACAGTAAATATGCATAAAAAGTTTAAATGGCACCCCCGCCTTTTTTACAAGATTGTTCTCACTTCTCACTCCGCAAGTTGCTATTTACTCTTGTTAGTAGAAATCAATGATCGCCTTAACCAAGACTGCGGCGCTGCTTCATTAAAATAAACCTTATTATCTTTTAAGCTTACTCCCAAGCGACGCCATATAGCATCCAAATCAACAGGCATCGGTTTATCCTTCATTTGATGATACAACTGAGTCATAACAGATGTTTTCGTTGCACGATCCCCGATCTCCAGAGTACTAACAATTGACCAAGTTCTAGGTCGCTGCATCGTGCCACCCGCCACTTTAATCGCGCGCAAAGCATCCTCAATACCAAAACGGTTTTTGGTTTGCTCACGAATTTTAATATCAGCCAATAAAAAATAAACCGCACCACCCCAATAACGCCTACCCCAAGTCGAAGTAAAATCAAGCCCCCTATCACCAGACTCAGGCAAACCCTTTGGCGTACCCGTAAGCAACCAATGCCAAGCCTCCTTCTCTGCCATTAAACCAGCACGCACCCGCACAATTGGCTCAATATAAGTCGCTAAACCCTCCTCAATCCAATTATGACGAGAACGCATTGGCGGAAAAGCCAAATGCACCATCTCATGCACAATCACCCAATCCTTTTCTAAATCAGCAAAGGTCGTGTGGCGACCAATATGTAAAATAATCATCGGCGCAGAACCCGAATAAGCCGTGCCATTCACCTTTTGACTTCCGCCAGGATTCACCACAATATCCAAATGAGAAACAGGAAAACCCTGAAAATAACTCGCCACAGCCAAAGCAGAACGCTCAATCCGATCTAAAATTTGCACACGACTCACTGACAAATCCCGATCATCCATATCAGGAGAAAAAGAAACATCAACAACAGCCCCCACCAGTTGAATACGCCGATCAGGATTAGACATCGCATTAGAATCAATAGGCACAAGCAGAACAAGAAAGTAGGGAAGTAAGGAGAAAATCCATTTCATAAAAAAACCCTTTGCACAAATTAGCCAAAAATAGCTATCAATTAATTCCTACGAGAAGAACGGGTTTATAGAGGCAGGTATATTAGGAAGGATGAGAGAAATATTTTTAAACAGTATATGGCACCCCCGCCTTTTTTAGATAATTGGCTCTGTAGTGTGGGATGTACCCAATATCGATTTACAACGTATTGTAGATATTTCAACCTGTTTCCAGCGATTAAGCTGGAATCATAGCCTAAATGATTTAGGCATTTGATGAGGTTATCTTCTAGTTATTATTCAGACTGTGTCATTTATTTGAAAAATGAGCATCAAGCTTATCTAAAACCGCCAGCCCTTCATTAATATCGCCTCTTGCGGCAAGTGCCCTAAAACGTGTTTCACTATCAAATTCAGAAATAGCCTGAGTTGACAGCTCATCAATAAGCTTATTAACACTAATCTGCCTATACTTAGCCAACTGTTTTAAACGGTCATGCTTATCATCTGGAATTCTAATGGTTAGTGTTGACATCATATTCTCCTCTTAACAATTGTTCAGGTGTCACAATCTGAATACTGGGAAACTTTAACTGCATATTTTTAAAATCTTTAATATTATTCGTAACTAAAAAATCTGCGTTTCCCGCTACAGCCAATTCAATTAAAAAATTATCACCCTCATCTTTAATATTAGGCCGCCACAAGTAATGAATAGAAACCCACTGGCAAATCTTATAAAAAGCATTTAAAAGCTTTTGCCTCTCAATATTTGTGACAGGGCACAACTCAATAATCTGTTTTCGACTTGAAACATCTTCATATTCAGAAAATAAAGAATTACTTATCAAAGGCTTATAATTTCCCTTAAAGCACTGCCTCAGAATTTCTCGACTCGGACCTTGAGCGCCAATTAAGGCACTGATTAAAATACTGGTATCTATAACGACGTGTTGACACATGGCTTTATGATAGCATATGTGACAGCATAAATACACTGTAGTACCCTGAGCACAAAACAAACATCTTCTGTAATAATCCCTTCTTAAATATTTCAGTTTGATCTATTTGTTTTTGTACGGCTTCTAGTTTTTTGTCTGCTGCCTGAGCGGCAGTGAACTCAAACCCTTTCAACGAACACGGAATGTGTTTTTTCTAAGCTGCCTGAGCGGCAGTGAACATAATCAGGTTATAACAATATAGACAAGGACATTTCTAAGCTGCCTGAGCGGCAGTGAACTAACTTCTGCGCGTGTGATTAGCAGCACATATTTTCTAAGCTGCCTGAGCGGCAGTGAACGTTCCAGCACTTACTTTCATGGCAGACAATATTTTCTAAGCTGCCTGAGCGGCAGTGAACTTAACCCTTTAGAATGGGATCATAACCAGTTATTTCTAAGCTGCCTGAGCGGCAGTGAACTAATTTATACCCGCTATTGTCATATTAACAGTTTTCTAAGCTGCCTGAGCGGCAGTGAACCTACCGATGCTGATAATAATGATAAGCCATTATTTCTAAGCTGCCTGAGCGGCAGTGAACATTATCAGGTCATCTATACAACGACTATAAATTTCTAA
>CAZWEA010000033.1:0-2739 GCA_964632635.1 uncultured Cocleimonas sp.
TTACAATTAAGAGCTAAAAAACGAGGTTTTGTATTAAATGACCTTGTTATCAACTACTTACATCGACGTTACCCTAGGGATATTGAATCTTTAATGAAAGTTTTGGATAAGCTGGATGAGGCAAGTCTGCAACAAAAGGCAATAATAACGATTCCTTTTGTTAAAAAAGTTTTAGAACAGGTTAATATTTGACTCGCCTAGCAAGTGGTATATAATGTAGCCAGCTTGAAAGTAAGTTTTTTATATTTATGCAAGAAATATCGAAGTTCCATTTAGTACCTCGTCCTCATTTCATAAGTCATACAACACCACTTCAGCAAACCCATAAAATAGCCATGTTGGTTATTTTATAAATTTTTAATATTGAAATAATAGGAAATACTATGTCTACAACTACTGGAACAGTAAAATGGTTTAACGAATCTAAAGGCTTTGGCTTCATCGAGCAAGAAGACGGACCAGATGTTTTTGCACACTTCAGCGCTATCTCTGGAGACGGCTTCAAGACTTTGAACGAAGGTCAAAAAGTTGAATTCACTGTTACTGATGGTCAGAAAGGACCACAAGCAGAAAATATCGTAGCTCTTTAGTCATCCAGCTTATTCCTAGTTCTCGTCTGCTCTTTGTTGGGAATCGTTTTCTTACGTTTGTAAGTTTACAATTCGCACCTTACTCTGACAAGAATTAGAAACAATCTGAATAACTAAAAAAGTTATTTTAAAAAAAACGAGGCTTCGGTCTCGTTTTTTTATGTCTGAAATACAGGACAGACTTGAATTATGACTCTTTTACCCCTATAAATAACTGTAATACCAATCAAAGGAGTCATTTTTGTGGAAACTAAATCATTTTTAGATGAGATTTTGAAAACAGGCAAACTATACGCTGATAAGGGCTTAGAAGTAGCTGAAGAAAAACTGCAGATGCCAAAAGAAGGTGATAAACGTGATGCTACTTTGGATGGTATGAAAAAAGGAGCTATTGCCGCTGGTGTATTAGCACTGCTATTAGGTACTGGGGCAGGGCGCAGAGTAACCGGCTCTGCTTTAAAAATCGGAAGTTTAGCAGCACTGGGTGGTATTGCTTACAAGGCTTATCAAAACTGGATGAATAAAAAAGAAACATCAGACCAACAAGTGAAAGATGTAGCCGCGGATGCTAAGGTCGTTTCTTTTGATAAGCTTACCGAAGAAGAAGCTAATCAACGCAGTCAGATTTTATTACGTGCCATGATTGCAGCTGCAAAAGCAGATGGGCATATAAATGACAAAGAGATAACCGCGATAGAAGAACAAATAGAAAAGCTTAATCTAGGTGATGGTATTGCTGGTCTACTTCAAGAAGAAATTAAAAAACCACTAGATGTTAAAGAAATAGCTGCACTAGCGGAGAATCAGGCAATGGCAGCAGAGATTTATTTAGTTTCTGCTGTAATAACAGATAAAGAAAACTCTATGGAACGAGAGTACTTGGATACTTTAGCCAGAACTATGGAGTTACCAGATGCTTTAGTTGCACAACTACAGGTAGTTAAAGAGGAAGATATTAGCTAAAAAAACTACCTCAAGAATTTATTTTTACTTAAGAAATCTAATTGGATTTCCTTTTGTTTTATTATGCTATTACTGGGAATAGTCCATCGATTAATGGCGTTGGTATTACTTCCTTTAGTGAACCACTCCACTGACCTAGTTGCTTGAGTGTTTTCTGCGATACTGAAATCAAGTAAGTTGAGGTTATTGATTTTATATGTATCAGTTTCATTTAAGAAAATATTATTCTTGAATACGAGGTTAGATGTATTTGGATTAATTTTACTGACTTCAAAAATAGTAAAGTCATTTTTAGTGCCTTCATTATCAGTTCTATGTAATACATTGTTTTCTATCGTTAGGTTCTTTAAACGATCATTATTTCGTCCAGTAATTGCAATTTGTTCAATACCACTATCGACGACTAAGTTATTGTGAATATTTACATCTGCACTTGCCGCGATGTATATTCCACGTTGCTGAGTATTGGCGATTATATTGTTATAAACAGTTACATTATCTGAGTGCTCTAAGAATATTCCATGGCCCCTAAAAGGAATTTTTCTAAGAGTGTTCCCATAAGGTAGTCCGATATTATTTAGGTAATTATCATGAATTGATATTGGGTTACCTGAATCGCAGGAATCAAACCAAATACCCTGTGATCTCTCATCATGTATATAGTTATGGGCTACAACACCCCAAGCATCTGATGTAGCCTTCATTGCTCCTGTATGCCAATATTGAATGAAAGGTCTTCTCCCATTCTCATAAAATTCATTGTCTTCTAATAAGAATCCTTTTGCTCCTATGTTAACTCCAACGGCTCCATTATGATGAAATCTAGAACTTCTAACGGTTGAATCTCCTGAAATGGAAAGACCAACAAAGTCTGTATAAGCAAATGTACAATTCTCAACAATAGAGCCTCTTCCACCAATACTTAAGGCAAAACCTCCTTGGCGGTGTCTTCCTGCAGCAAAAGCCTGAGCCGCAGTATGCATAAAAGTAAGTCCCTTAAAGTGAAGGAAATCATTGTTATGTGCATTCCAAATTATACGTTTATCAGAGACTTCCATAGTCACATTTGTGTCATTAGGTGTTTTTTGATTAGGTAACCACACATACAGGTCAAAGTTTTTATCACTTAGTTTCTTGACATAAAAAGTACCTTCACACATGCCAAAGGGAGTGCCCACGCACGTTT
>CAZWEA010000033.1:2839-25011 GCA_964632635.1 uncultured Cocleimonas sp.
TTCTTGACATAAAAAGTACCTTCACACATGCCAAAGGGAGTGCCCACGCACGTTTCTATAGGGACATAGTGACCTGCATCCCATACCGCATCTGATCGATAGTTAGGCTTACCTACCTTTTGCAACCTTTTACCATCTTGATAAAAGACTTGTTGGAAGTGAACTGACCTATCTAAACCAGAAAAGTCATTTTCCTTTGAGGGTAATTTCCAAATATTTCCTTGATAGTGCTGCCAAGCTGCATTAACTAAAACAGATCCTTTAATTATAACCTTTTGATTGTCATATGATTTATAGGTAATGTACTTTCCAGGCTCACCAGAGTTGCGAATGTTATTGATATTGCCTTCTCGGTAGGTTCCCCCGAGAATATTTACTGTGTTTCCAGCTTTAGCTGTTTCAGCTGCTTTTAGAATAGTTTTAAATGCCTGAGAAATTGATCGTCCACTGTTATTATCATTACCCGTAGTGGAAACATAATAATTATTATCATCACCTTGTTGCAGTGCATCAACGGCATTATTAACAATTACAGTCACTACTGTACTACCACTAGCACCTTCATTGTCTATGACTGTTAAAGTAATAAGGTGTGTACCGACACCTAAATTACTAATAGATAAATTCTCATTATTACCTATAACTCTGAGTCCTTCTTGCCAAAGGTATTCATTAATAAAGCCATCAGCATCATAGCTAGTAGTTGAATTTAAAGTGATTGTGTTATCACCGACTGTTATTTCTATTCTGTCTGAATTAGCTTGGGCTACGGGCTTTGTATTGGAGGTTTCTTTGACTACATTTATAACTCTGCTGATATTGGCATTATTGCCTGCATTATCTGTAGCTGTATAAACTACCTCATAGCTACCTGTTTTAGTCGTATCTACATTGCTTGACGTTGTTACAAGAATATTTCCATCTTTATCATCAAATGCTGTAGCACCAGCGTCTAAATACTCTAAGCCTTGAGTTATTTCTATAGGGTTTGATCCATTTAAGGAAATGATGGGTGAAGTAATATCATGTGGTTCGACAATATTAATGACTCTACTTACTTTTGAGTTATTTCCTGCATTATCTGTCACAGAATAGAAAATTATATAGCTGCCAATTTTAGAGGTGTTAACAGCTCCGCTGATGATGACATTGAGGTTATGATCCTTATCGTCATTGATAGTAATGCCTTGTTCTATGTATTCACTGCCTCGTTCGACTTCCATGGGGTTAGAACCATTGATAGTGAGAGTTGGAGGCGTATTTGGGGTAGGTATGACATTTACTGTTCTTGTGATACTTGCAATATTTTCAGAAGAGTCGGTAACCGTATAGTGAATTGAATAACTACCTATAATTGAGCTATTAACTAATCCAGAAGTGATGGCAACTAAATTCTTATCTACATTGTCTGTAATAGATACACCAAGCTCAATGTAACTTTCATTAATTTGAATAATTGTTGGATTACTACCATTTAAGTTAATAATTGGGGCGATCGTGTCGTTGATACTTTCATTAGGAAGGTTATTAATGAAAGATTGTATTTCTGCTGTAGTATCAACATCCTGATAATTTAATTGAGAAATTGCCGCATTAATCTGACTAATGTTTTCTAAATTTACACCAGTAATATCTGCATTAATATAGTCGAGTAATGTAGGGAAAACGTTCCCATTTTCTGCAAAACTGGCAATATTTTCTAAAGCAATCTCTATTTGCGTTTGTGATTTATCACTACTGTCAATATTAGAACCTCCGCTACCACAAGAGACTAGCAAAGATAAACTTAACAAGATTGAAATAAACTTGGCAATATTTTGGGGTTTCATTTTTATTATTGATTTTTAGGGGGTTATTGGTGCTAATATTAATCTAGAGTTGGTTAAACGTACAATAGTTACGGATAAATGGTATTTTTTAACAATGTTGGTTTTTTTATTACTTTATTTGAAGTTCAAACTGATCAGAGTTTAAAATTGAAAAGGTTCTTTGTGAAATCTAAGCTATCCTAGTAAAGATGAAATCTAATCCTAATCCTAATCCTGTTAAAAAATGAGCACTACAGTAACCTTACTTGTTTTACTTGCCGCTCTTTTTCATGCGCTTTGGAATGCCTTTGTAAAAAAAGGAGCAGACCCACTCGTTACGGTTGCTGGAATTGCTTTATCCTGTGGCTTCTTTGCTTCTCTATTATTTCCTTTTGTTGGTTGGCCAAAACCTGAGTTATGGCCTTTTATTTTTACCTCAATCAGTATTCATACAATCTATATGATTATGCTCAGTCAGGCTTATCGTTATGGAGATTTCTCTTTGGCGTACCCCATTGCGCGTGGTACCGCTCCAGCACTTGTTGTTGTCATATCGTTACTTTTTTTAGATGAAGCCTTTGATGTAGGACAATTAGTATCTATTGGCGGCATTTTATTTGGTATTTTTCTATTTGCACTAAGACGCTTTGGTGATGTGATAGCGGATAAACGCAGTCTTATTTATGCCTTAATTACCGCGGTTTTAATTGCAAGCTATACCTTATTAGATGGCTATGGTGCCCGGCTATCTTCAAGTGCATTTAATTATATTGCATGGACCTTATCATTACAGGCTTTCCCTATTTTTTTCTATATGCTTTATAAAAACGGCAGGGAAGCTCTTGGTGATCTAAAACGAAATGCAGTGAGTATTATTGGCGGAGGTTTTATGGCGGTGTCTGGATATGGAATTGTACTATGGGCAATGACTCAAGCACCAATCGCCTTAGTCGCTACCTTACGTGAAACCTCAATAATTATTGCTGCATTAATCGGCATGTTCTGGATGAAAGAACCTGGCGGTTGGCGGCGTATTGTTGCGGCAGTAATTATATTTGCAAGTGTGGTATATCTAAAAGTGCATTAAAATTTTATTTTATGTCGCCATAGGCTTTGTCAATGGCTTATTTGTGAAATTAAATATATCGAAAAGGACTACAGTTAGAATTAACTGAATCAGCCTCTAGGAGATATATATGTCGTCAGCAAAACAAAACGAGCCTAAATCAGATATAGAAATAGCGCGTAAGGCTACAATGCAACCGATCCAGGAGATTGCAGATAAGCTTGGCATTAATAGTGAACATATTATTAACTATGGGAAATATCGTGCGAAAATAAGTCGTGACTATATTGAATCTCATAATGATCTGCCTGATGGTAAATTAATACTCGTTGCTGGTATTACTCCAACAGCTGCAGGTGAGGGTAAGACAACTACTTCAGTAGGTCTTGGTGATGGTATGAGTCGCCTTGGCAAGCATGTGGCAATTTGCCTAAGGGAGCCTTCTCTTGGCCCCTGTTTTGGTATGAAAGGTGGTGCTGCTGGTGGGGGTTATGCTCAAGTGGTTCCTATGGAAGAGATCAATCTTCATTTTAATGGTGACTTCCATGCAATAGGTGCAGCACATAATCTACTTTCTGCAATGTTAGATAATCATATTTACTGGGGAAATGAGTTAGGTTTAGATGCGAGACGCGTTACTTGGGGCAGAGTAGTGGATATGAACGACCGTGCTCTGCGCTCTATTACAAATGGTCTGGGTGGGGTATTTAATGGTTTTCCGCGCTCTGATCATTTTGATATTACGGTGGCATCTGAGGTTATGGCAATTTTTTGCTTGGCCTGTGATCTGCAAGATTTACAGACTCGTCTGGGTAATATTATTGTGGGTACAACCCGTGATGGTGATGAAGTCTTTGCACGTGACATAAAAGCCGTTGGTGCTATGACTGCATTATTAAAAGATGCAATTCAACCCAATTTAGTACAAACCATGGAAGGTACGCCTTGTTTAATCCATGGCGGACCATTTGCTAATATAGCCCATGGTTGTAACTCTGTTATTGCGACACGAACTGCATTAAAGCATGCTGACTATGTTATTACAGAAGCAGGCTTTGGTGCTGATTTAGGTGCTGAGAAATTTTTTGATATCAAGATGCGAAAATCTGGTCTAAAGCCTGATGCGGCTATTATCGTCGCAACTATTCGTGCCTTAAAATTACACGGTGAAGCTGAGCAGCAAGATTTAAGCAAAGAAAATTTAGGAGCACTTGAAAAAGGTTTTTCTAATTTGAAACGGCATGTGATGAATACCCGTAAATTCGGTGTTCCCGTGATGGTGGCACTCAATCGATTTAGTGCTGATACTGCTGCAGAAAGAAAACTTCTACTAGATTTATGTAAGAAAACAGGGATCAAAGCAGTCGAGTCTAACCATTGGGAAAAAGGTGGTGAAGGAGCTGAAGAACTTAGTCGTGCATTGGTTAAAATGTTAGATGAAGAAGAGGCTAATTTCGAGTTTTTATATAATGCACAACTTTCACTATGGGGTAAGACACGAACGATTGCACAAGAACTTTATGGTGCTGAGGATATTATTGCAGATCAAAAAGTTCGTAACCAGTTTGCTGTTTTAGAAAAATCTCACGGTGATTTACCCATCTGTATTGCTAAAACACCATTGTCATTTAGCACAGATCCTTTGTTAAAAGGTGCTCCTAGTGGTCATGTGGTTCCTATCAGAGAAGTTCGATTATCAAATGGTGCTGGTTTTGTCGTCGTTGTCTGTGGAGATATAATGACTATGCCGGGCTTACCGCGACATCCAGCAGCAGAAAAAATATATGTGAATGATAAGGGTGAGATAGAAGGCCTATTCTAACGTGATTATCCAGAGTAATTACCAAATCCCCAGGTAGGAACACGAATAGTTCACTCTATTTAACTTCTCTCTTTGAGGTTTAGGATTATTTTTTACTCCAGATCGGCTTTGCTTTCATCTATAATCTATCGCTAAATGATTAGTAATATTTTGGAGATTCCTTTTGAGTAAAATAATTAGTGGTACAGAGTTTTCGGCTAAGTTACGAGCTGAAATTAAACGTAAGGTGAGCAAGCTAAAGCAGGATCATTCAATTGTTCCAGGGCTCGCAGTTGTGTTAGTTGGTGAAGATCCAGCAAGCCAAATTTATGTTCGTAATAAAGGTGTACAAACTAAAGAAGCTGGAATGAACTCCTACGAGCACAAGCTAGCAGATGACACTTCTGAAAAAGATCTGCTAGATCTAATTGATCAAATAAATCGTGATAATTCAGTACACGGTATCTTAGTTCAACTACCCCTTCCAAAGCATATTAATGAACATGCCGTGATTAATTCAATCGCTGTTGAAAAAGATGTAGATGGCTTCCATTTAAGTAATGTTGGTCTATTGGCAACAGGTTCTAATGAAGGCATAGTCCCTTGTACTCCGCTTGGCTCAATAATGATGTTAAAAGATCACTTGGGTGATTTATCGGGTAAAAAAGCCATCGTAGTGGGGCGTTCTAATATTGTTGGGAAACCTATGGCAGCACTATTACTTAAAGAAAGTTGTACCGTAACTATCGCTCATTCTCGAACAAAAAATTTAAAAGAGGAATGTAGACAGGCTGATATTCTAGTGGCTGCAGTAGGACGACCTGAAATGATTAAAGGAGATTGGATAAAACCTGGGGCAACAATAATTGACGTGGGGATTAATCGCATTGAAAAAGAAGAAGGTGGTACAAAATTGGTTGGTGATGTGGAATTCTCCAGCGCTAATGAAGTGGCTGAAGCTATGACGCCAGTCCCTGGAGGCGTGGGCCCGATGACAATAGCGTGTTTATTACATAATGCATTGCAGCAAGCGTGTAGAATTAATAATGTCGATGTTCCTGATTGATGACTAGACCTAGATGGCATCCCCCCCTTTTTTTGAAGATTGTAAGCAATAATAACCATTGATCAAAGCTAATGAACAATAAAGCAAAGAAATTTCATGATCTGCATCTATCCAATCAAGCTTTTATTATGGCTAATGCATGGAGTGCTGGAAGCGCAGTGCTACTTGAGGAGTCAGGTTTTGAAGCTATAGCAACCACTAGCGCTGGTATAGCTTTCAAGCATGCAGTTCCGGATTATGTGGGAGCCGTATCTTTTGACACAGCATTAGATGAAACAAGCAAAATAGCACAGGCGGTTACAATCCCAGTGAGTATGGATGCCGAGAATGGTTATGCTGATTCAGCCGAAACAGTGTTTAAAAATATGCAAAGAATCTCCGCAACAGGAGTCGTTGGTGCAAATATAGAAGACTATACGGCTAATAAAAGATCACCACTTTATGAATTAGAGCTGGCTAAAGACCGAATTCAATCAGCGAAGCAAGCGGTGAGTAGTCTTGCGTATCCCTTTACGTTAACGGCTAGATGCGATAGTTTTCTTACGGGGCACGATGACCCTTTAAATGAAGCTATTCGGCGTTTGAATCACTATCGAAGAGCTGGTGCAGATTGTCTATTTGTACCAGGTATTAAAGATATTGAAACTATAAAAACAGTAGTAAGAGAAGTTAACGGTCCACTAACAGTTGTGATGGGGCTGTCTGGAGCCCCTATTTCACTGGCAGAACTCAATGAAGCAGGAGTTGCACGAATCAGTATTGGCGGTTCACTTGCAAGAGCGACTTATGGACTAATTCGCAATGCTGCAAAAGAAATGCTGGAGAAAGGTACTTTTGAGTATTCTAGTCAGCAAATAATGGATGCTGAGCTGTGTAGTTTGTTTGCAAAGGATAAATAGTTTCCGATATACCTAAAGTACCTTTTTTACATGCTTAAAAGTGCAAAAAAGGTGGGGGTGCCATTGAGCTTCACCCATTAGCTTAATTATTTTTAAAGACGTTCTTTTCGCTTTATTTTCATTTGTAATTTTGCGTGCATTCGCATGTCTTCAACATCATCACTTTCATCCATGATCTCGATGCCAAGTAGGGTTTCGATACAATCTTCTAAGGTTACAATGCCTTCTGTTTGATCATAGGAGTCTACCACTAGAAACATATGTTCTTTTCTTTTGATAAATAAATCAAGGGCTTTAGAGACCGTAATATTTTCATTAACTTGGAAAAGTTCTTTTTTAATGATTTTTACAGACGCTTTATCATCTTTCAGTGCTTGTTGGAAGATTTTCTTGGTAAGCACAATTCCTGTGATGTTATCAATATTTCCTTTATAAAGAGGGACTCTTGAAAATCGAAATATAGCATCTTCTTTTTCTACGATATCACTAATACGACGACCTTCCTCTAATGCAAAAACAACACTGCGCGGAGTGAGGATATCAATAATTTTAATTTCATCAAGTTGTAGTACATTCTCTATAACATCAGATTCTTGCTCATTTATCACGCCTTCATCTTCACTTAAAAATGTGTTAGCCAATAACTCTGCTTTAGTCAGCGAATGAATATTTCCTTTGTTCTTAGAAATACGATTTGTGATAAATAAGGTCAGAATAATAATTGGGTAGGTAATCCAAATGAAAACACGAATAATATAGGCTGCTATAGGTGCTAGTTCTTTCCAGTAGATTGCACCAAAAGTCTTTGGGATGATTTCTGAGATAAATAAAATGCCAAAGGTAAGCACGATTGAAATATATAATACTGCATCAGAGCCAAAGACAGTTTTAGCTTGAGCGCCTACTGCCGCAGCGCCTAGCGTATTGGCAATAGTATTTAAAATTAATATTGAAGCGATTGATTTGTTAATGTCGGTTTTATGGCTTTTTAGTAACTTGCCAACTTTTGGGCGCTTCTTTTCCATTACCGAAATGTAAGGCATGTTTATTGAGAGTAGTACAGCCTCCAAGATTGAACATAAAAAAGATACCCCTATAGCTAAGGAGAAATATAAAATGAGTAGATTCATTAATTAGTTTTCAAAGATTTATAAAGTTTTTTTGTGTATTATTATCGCAATTTTGTTCAGAACATCTTTGAACATTATATTGTTATTTTTAACAAATTCATACCTTACCATGGTTTCCATCGGGATATTGTAGCTAGGGTGTTATTGAGAATGTTTTATTTATGTCAAAACCTACAGTATTAAGCGGTATCCAGCCATCTGGAAATATTACTATTGGCAACTATATTGGCGCATTGCGTAATTGGGTGGAAATGCAAAAAGACCATGACACCCTTTTTGCTTTAGTGGATTTACACGCTATCACAGTTAGGCAAGACCCCAAAGCATTGCGCGAACGTTGTTATGATTTTATCTCTCTTTACATTGCCTGCGGAATTGATCCTACAAAAAGTACTATATTTATTCAATCTCAAGTTCCTCAACATGCTGAATTAGGTTGGTTACTAAATTGTTATACGCATATGGGTGAGCTTAACCGGATGACGCAGTTTAAAGAGAAGTCGTCTAAATCTGATGCCAATATTAATGTGGGGCTTTTTGATTACCCAGTATTAATGGCTGCCGACATTTTACTTTATAATGCCGATAAAGTGCCGGTTGGACAGGATCAAAAGCAGCATTTAGAATTAACTCGTGATCTAGCTATTCGCTTTAATAATCAATACGATAAGAAAGTATTCACTGTGCCAGAACCTTTTATTCCTAAAAGTGGTGCGCGCATAATGAGCTTGCAAGATCCTGAAGCGAAAATGTCAAAATCTGATGAGAATGAAAATAACTTTGTTTCCTTATTAGATCCACCGAATAAAATTTTGAAAAAACTAAAAAGAGCTGTGACTGATTCGGATATGGAAATCCGTTTTGATCGTGAAAATAAACCTGGTGTGAGTAATCTACTGGAATTAATTGCAGGTGTTACAGATCAAAGCGTAGAACAAGTTGAAGCCAGTTATCAATCTGGAGATGGTTACGGAAAGCTAAAAGTTGAAGCGGGTGAGGCGATTGTCGCTTTGGTTGAGCCAATCCAAGAACGCTACAATCAAATTCGAAATGATCAAACTGAGCTGGATAAGATTTTAAAGCTTGGTGCCGAGAAAGCGAGTGAACGTGCTGAGATTCAAATAAATAAAGTTAAAGATACCATTGGTTTAATTGTTTAGGAATTGGGTAATTATTAGTTTTGACTACGAGCACTCCAAAACCAGAAGAGCATAAGCCATCGTTGCCGAGGCAAGGCGAACTACCTTTTGCAATTGTGGAAGGGGAGGCAATATCTGCTCCACCAGAAGATTTATATATTCCACCCAATGCACTGGAAGTATTCTTAGAAACATTTGAAGGGCCGCTGGATTTATTACTGTATTTAATCCGTCGTCAAAACCTTGATATTCTTAATATTCCAATCGCTGAAATAACCAAACAGTATATGGAATATGTTGAACTGATGCGGAATATAAACCTTGATTTGGCTGCGGAATATTTAGTTATGGCGGCTATGCTGGCTGAGATAAAGTCACGAATGTTATTGCCTCGTCATGATGAAGTCGTGGACGAAGAAGATCCTCGTGCAGAATTGATTAAGCGTTTGCAGGAATATGAGCGATTTAAACAAGCAGCTACCGATATAGAAGAGTTGCAACGTATGGAGCGCAATAATTTTTTAACCTCAGTTAAAGTTATTCGTAATGATAAGGAAAAGCCTGAACCTGATGTTGACTTGAGTGAACTGTTACTAGCATTTAAAAGTGTGTTAAAACAGGTGGATATGCAAAAGCATCATGAAATTGAACGTGAAGAAATTTCCATACGCGAACGTATGACTCATGTATTATCGAAGCTTAATGGTGATTCTTTTGTAGAGTTTCAAAGTTTATTTACAATAAAAGAAGGTCGCTTAGGTGTGGTTGTTACATTAATGGCTATTCTTGAGTTATTAAAATTAAAAGTCATTGATATGGTTCAAGCAGAGGCATTTGCCCCGATATACTTAAAGCCTGTGGGTAGTGAGGAAGATGGATGAGTTACAATCTTCTAAAAAAGGGGGGGGTGCCATATACAACCCACCCTACCTTAATTGGAAACTTCTTATGTAAGCTAATTCAGAAGCAAGGGTGTGAAGAATAGTATGCAAACGGATAAGCTACAAAACATCCTCGAAGCTATTTTAATCAGTGCTACTAAGCCTTTGTCTATTGAGAAGTTATTAGGTTTTTTCCAGTCTGAAGATTTAGTCAACCGTCTAGATGTGAAACAGGGTTTAATTGATCTAGCAACTAGTTTTGAGTCTCGTAGCGTAGAACTTGTCGAGACAGCAAGTGGTTTTCGTTTTCAAACACGAGAAGAATACAAGCAGTGGGTAACACAGCATTGGGATGAGAAACCTGCAAAATACTCACGTGCATTATTAGAAACACTGGCATTAATCGTCTATCGGCAACCCATTACTCGCGCTGAGATAGAGGATATTCGCGGTGTGGCAGTGAGTTCCCATATTGTTAAAACCTTACAAGAACGCGATTGGATACGAATTGTTGGGCATAAAGAAGTGCCAGGTAGACCTTCTTTATTAGGTACTACACGTCAATTTTTAGACTATTTTAATTTAAAATCACTAGATGAAATGCCTTCATTAAGTGAGATACAAGATATTGATAAACTCTATCCTGAACTTGATCTGAAAATAAAGTCAGAACTGGCAGAAGCTGATGACAACAGACTAAAACAAAAATCTGATCATCAAGAGCTAGGTCATTAATAAACCAGCTTATTTATAAACTTAAACATAAAAAAACTTATGAACAAAACATCTAAAACGAAAGATATTTTCTTATTTACTTTTCTCGCGCTAATCATTTTACTGATTATTTTAGCGATGTATCAACGTGATCGCGAATGGACCAAGTTAAGCGCGATGGAACGTGCATTATCTGATCAATCCAGAGATGTGAGTAATTTGCGTAGTTCAATAAGTGCAATGCAGAGTAAATTAGATAAAGCACAGTTTAGTAAAGTGGATAATGCGGCTGCTCACGTTACAGCGACTGAAACTAATGAGGTGCCAAAAGCATTTAAGCGCGCTTGGGATGCAACAAAGCAGGATGACTATGCTCAGGGTGACTGGAGTGTGAATGCTTTTAGTAGTAATTTAAAGACGCTAACGCCTTTAGTATCAAGTGATGTTTATGCTACTAGTGTTCAGCGCTATGTAATGGAAACATTGTTGGTTCGTAATCCTGATACTTTAGAGTGGAATGGCTTATTAGCAAAAAATTGGACGACCAGCGATGATGGTTTAACTATTAGTTTTAAGTTGCGTGATAATGTTACTTTCTCTGATGGTGAGCCATTTGATTCATCTGATGTGGTCTTCTCTTTTGATTTTACTATGAACGAGAAAATCCGAGCGCCTCGTGATCGTGCCTATTTAGAAAAAATAAAGAAAGTCTCAGCTAATGGTCCTTATGAAGTTGTCTTTGAATTTAGTGAGCCATATTTTGAAGCACTTACTTTAGCAGGTGAAATGACTATACTGCCAGAACACTTTTATTCTGAATATCTAGATAAACCACAAAAGTTTAATGAATCAAAAGGATTGTTATTAGGTACAGGACCTTATCGTTTAACCGATCCAAAAGGTTGGACACCTGATCAAAATGGCGTTGAGTTAATTAGAAATTCACGTTACTGGGGGCCAGTACAATCCTCTTTTGATCGAATTATTTGGAAAATCATTCAAAACTCAAGTGCAGAGCTAACAACGTATCGAAACGGTGATATTGATGGTTATGCTGCAAGACCCATTGAGTATGAAAAGTTAAAGAAAGATAAGCAGATAATGGATAAGAGCCAAAACTTTGAATATATGCGCTCAATTGCGGGTTATTCTTATATTGGCTGGAATCAAAAAAGCTCGGGGAAAGCCACACGATTTGCAGATAAACGTGTACGCCAAGCGATGACTTATTTAACAGATCGTAAACGCATTATTGAAGATATAGCTTTAGGGTACTCAGAACCTGCCATTAGCCCCTTTAGCCCAAGAAGTAAGCAACATCACCCAGACCTAAAACCACGTGAATACGACTTAGCTAAAGCATTGTCTTTATTAAAAGAAGTAGGTTTTGAAGACCGTGATGAGAATGGTGTATTAGAAAACGAAGCGGGTGAAGCTTTTGAGTTTAAGCTGACTTACTCACAAGGAAGTGAAGATACACAGCGTTTAATATTATTACTTAAGGACATCTATGCGAAAGCGGGCATAAAATTAATACCAGATCCACAAGAATGGCCTGTCTTGATAGAGAGATTGGAAAGTAAAAACTTCGAAGCAATAATATTAGCGTGGAGCAGTGGAATTGAAACAGATATTTATCAGATGTTTCATAGCTCTCAAGCATTAACTAATGGCGATAATTTCGTTAGTTATATAAGTCCTAAGTTGGATAAGCTTATCGATGAAGCAAGAGGTACAGTTGTTGAAGAAAAGCGCATGCCTTTGTGGCGGGAAGCTGAAAAAGTTTTATATGATGAGCAACCTTATACATTCTTAACAAGAGGCAAGAGTTTGTTGTTTATCGATAAACGTATTCATAATTTGCAGATGACAAAAATCGGTCTAAATTTTGGTAAGGATATTTATCCAAAAGAACAGTTCGTTCCAAAATTAATGCAAAAGTATACAAAGTAAGTGGGTTAAAAAATGCTTTCTTATCTTATTCGTCGCTTGTTATTAATGATTCCTACTTTGTTAGGAATCACCGTTTTAGTATTCGCTGTAATGGCATCTGCTCCTGGAGGTATTACCGCTCAGTCATTAACTCATGGTATGGATATGAAACCTGCCGAGCGTAAAGCGATGACTGATTATTATAATAAGCGATATGGTTTAGATGATCCTGCACCCATACAGTATCTTCGCTGGTTAAATAATATTCTACCCATTGGTTTCACATTAGATGATGAAGGAGATTTTGATAAATTTTCTTTTAGTAAAGGCTCTGATTTAGGGCAGAGTTTTAACTATGGAAGACCTGTTTCAGAGTTAATTAAAGAGCGGCTACCCATTACATTATTGTTGAATGTGATTACCATTCCGTTGATTTACATACTTTCAATTGTTATTGGTGTCAAAGCAGCTACCGATAGAGGTGGGCGCTTTGATGTGATTTCCAGTGTCACTATGTTAGGTCTGTGGTCAGTGCCTTCGATGTTGGCAGGTGTCTTGCTTATCGGTTTTTTTGCTAATACGCAACATTGGCTATGGTTTCCAACTGCGGGTTTAAGTGAACGTGAAGCATTAGATATGACGTTTATGCCAACCGGTTTATCCTTTCTATCTGTAGGAAAAGTTTTTCTTGGAATGTTTCTTGGTGTGGCATTTATGGTGAGCCTTGCATCATGGAGGCAACGAAATTTTCGAGTGCTAATCGCTGCGATTATTGGCGCAGCGCTAGGTTGGTGGATGGCAAAGTCTCATCCTGAGTTTTTACTGTTTAATCAAATTGTATTACCGATTTTAGGTGCTCTTACTTTGGCGGCATTTGCTGTGACGGATTTTTCCACTTTTCGAATTGGAGGGTTGGGTTTATTTGGTGCTGGGATTGGTTTGTACATTGGTTTGAATATGATTAGTGAACCATTGGTTCGTGGTTTCTTATTTGATCGGATTTGGCATTTGATTTTACCCGTTATTGTCCTTTCTTATGGTGGATTTGCCTTTCTTGCCAAACTAACAAGAACCTCTATCTTAGAGAATTTACAAGCAGACTATGCGCGCACGGCACGCGCTAAAGGTGTTAGTGAAAATGATGTGTTGTGGAAACATGTTTTCCGAAATAGCCTAATTCCTTTAATAACAGTGTCAGCCAGTTTACTGCCAGCATTGCTTTCAGGTGCAATTATCGTCGAAACTATTTTTAGTATTGATGGCATGGGAAAACTTGCTATTGATGCGGTTAAAGGTAGGGATAGAGAGTTGATGTTGTCGATTACCTTTATCAGCGGCTTACTGACATTGGTGGGTTATCTCATTGCTGACTTCCTTTACACTATTGTTGATCCGCGAGTTTCATATGAGTAAGGCGACGATGAAAAATAAAATGAAACAACATAGATCTTCTGGGTTTTTAAGCCGAATTTTAAAGCAGACATTCTCTGGTTGGGGTGCAAAAATTGGTTTGGCGTGGGTTGGAGTTTTGGTTATTGCCGCCGTTTTTTCACCTTTTTTGGCAAACAGTATGCCTATCTTGGTGAGCCTTAAAGGTAAAATTTCGTCACCTGTTCTAAAGTATTTGGTGGTAGAAGATATTGTTGTATTGGCAGCTTTCTTTATATTATTGACCTTGTTTCTTAGTCCTATGCGTAAATCGTTGAAAACACTGTTTCTATTTTTTGTGATTATGATTGTTGGGGTCACCATCGTTAGTAAGCAATTTATGGTTGAACAACAGAATATTGTTTATGAAGACTTTAGAAATGATTTAAAAACCACACAGTATGATTGGGTGGTAATGCCTCCTGTACCCTATGCGCCACAAGATTACCTACGTGATGTTCGAACTTTGCCCTTAGAAGCACCCTTAAAAAATGAGAGCCATCCACATTGGATGGGAACCGAAGAAAATGGTGGAGATGTGTTTAGCAGAATGATTCATGCTTCACGAATTGCCCTAGGAATTGGATTTCTGGCTACCGGTATTGCGATGTTTATTGGTGTCATCCTTGGTGGTTTGATGGGGTATTTTTCTGGCATTGTTGATATGTTGGGAATGCGATTGGTTGAGATATTTGAGGCGATACCTACATTGTTTTTGCTACTAACTTTTGTCGCCTTCTTTGGACGAAGTATTTACATCATGATGATCATCATCGGTTTAACCAGTTGGTCCGGTTATGCGCGTTATATTCGCGCTGAATTTTTACGCTTACGAAAACAAGACTTCGTTCAAGCCACAGTCGCCAGTGGTCTACCTTTACGTTCTATTTTATTCCGTCATATGTTACCCAATGGTATTGCCCCTTTGTTAGTGGCGGCAAGTTTTGGTGTGGCATCAGCAATATTGGCAGAAGCAACGCTTAGTTTCTTAGGCTTAGGCCCTGTAGGAGCTCCATCTTGGGGGCAAATGCTGAACCAGTCTGTTCAATCATCAACTTTCAATTGGTGGATGGCTGTTTTCCCTGGAGGTGCTATTTTCCTCACTGTTTTTGCTTATAACTTAATGGGTGAAGCCTTACGTGATGCAATTGATCCACAAATGAATAAAAAAGCTGGGGTTGCTGGATGAGCCAGAAAACATCAGTAAACAATGAGCATTTAGTAAAAATCGAAAACTTAAAGACTTGGCTTGATACGGGTAATGAAATAATCAAGGCAGTTGACGGGGTTAGTTTTAATATTGAAAAAGGTGAAACCTTTTGTCTAGTAGGGGAATCGGGTAGCGGCAAGTCAATTCTTGCGCTATCTATTATTCGATTATTACCCGCAAGAATTAGTAGCCATCCAGAAGGAAAAATCTTTTTTGATTGGCGTAAACAATCTGATCTTGGGAATATAGAAACATCAAGTGAAGCACTGTATCAGCAGGTTGATATGCTAGAACTTGATGAGTCGCAGCTTTGCGATATTCGTGGATCACGCATTGCAATGATATTTCAAGAGCCAATGACATCATTGAATCCTGTTGATAGTGTGGGCGAGCAAATCATGGAAGCATTGTTATTGCATCACCCTGAAATGTCTGATGATACTGCCCGAGATCGAGCACTAAAAGCAATGCACGAAGTACAGATCAAAGATGCAGAAACACGCTTTGATAATTATCCGCATGAGTTATCAGGCGGACAACGCCAGCGTATTATGATTGCTATGGCATTAGCCTGTGAGCCTGACTTATTGATTGCTGATGAGCCTACAACAGCATTGGATGTTACGGTTCAAGCGGAGGTACTTAAGTTAATAAAAGAGCTTCAAGTACGTAAGAAAATGAGCGTTCTTTTTATAACTCATGACTTTGGAGTCGTATCACAAATAGCAGATAAAGTGGGTGTCATGAAGCAGGGCAAACTTGTTGAATTTGGTGAAACCAGTCAAGTGCTTCAAAACCCTCAACATAACTATAGTAAGAAGCTGTTAGCTGCCGTTCCTGAGAATCTACCAAGGCGCGAAAAAGAAAAAGACCTTGCTAACAATAAAGCATTGATTGAAGTGCGTGATTTAGATGTCTATTTTCCTATTCGAAAAGGTATCTTACAGCGAGTGGTAGATCATGTACGTGCCGTGGATGGTGTTTCCATTGATATTAACCAAGGGAAAATAGTTGCTTTGGTAGGTGAGTCAGGTAGTGGTAAAACCACACTAGGGCGTGCAATTTTACAACTGCAAAAACCAACAGCGGGAAGTGTTAAATTATCGGGTCATGAGTTGGTTGGTTTATCCAACAAAGAACTACAGCCTTGGCGTAAGAAAATGCAAATCGCATTCCAAGATCCACAGTCATCATTAAACCCCCGTCTTCTTATAGCCAAAACAATTACCGAACCAATGCAAGTTCATGGTATTGGTAATAGTGAAGAGGAGCGTATTGAACTTGCCAGTCAGGTGATGGAAGCGGTGCAACTCAAGCGAGATTTCCTGTGGCGTTATCCGCATGAATTTTCAGGCGGGCAACGACAACGTATTGGCTTAGCTCGAGCTTTAGCAGTAAACCCAGAATTTATTGTCTGTGATGAAATCACTAGTGCACTGGATGTGTCTGTACAGGCAGAAGTATTACAACTTCTCCAAGAAATACGGAAACAACGTGATTTAACCCTTCTATTTATTACACATAATATTGCTGTTGTGGAATATCTCAGTGATGAAACTATTGTATTGCAAAATGGTAAAGTGGTGGAGCAAGGGTTGACTGATGATGTTTGTGGTAATCCACAAGATGCTTATACACAAAAACTGCTCGCGGCAGTACCACGATTAAATTTTTAGGTACTGCTATGTCTATAAAAATACTCTTAACAGGCGGCACTATTGATAAAAGCTACAATGAATCAAACGGTGAACTAGGTTTTACCGAAACCTACATGGGTGAAATCCTAACAACTGGACGAAGTCGTGCGGAAATAAAAATAGAGCAAATTATGCTAAAAGATAGTCTTGATATGGATGATGATGATAGAGATTTGATTTTAAGATCGTGTAAAAGTACTTCTCAGAATAAAATTATTATCACTCATGGAACAGATACAATGGTAGAAACAGCAAAGGTTTTAGCTAAACAAGAGATTGATAAAACGGTAGTTTTAACGGGGGCAATGATTCCATTTGTGTTTAAACATAGTGATGCTGTATTTAATTTTGGCTTTGCTCTGGCTTCTGTTCAAACCTTATCTCATGGTGTTTATATTGCTATGAATGGTCAAGTCTTTGATTGGGATAAAGTCGTAAAAAATTTAGTCTTAGGGCAGTTCGAAAAAAAATAAGTGAATAATGCATGGAATTAGTTAGCTGGAATCTAAATGGTTTAGAAGATCATAATATTGATATGCGAACAGAAGCAGCTATGTTCGAAATATTATTAGGTGCTCCTATAGAAGCCGCCATGGCTGAAGGATTTAAACCTAATTCACCTGATATTGTTGTTTTACAAGAGGTAGTGGAACGCACTTATCACGCACATATTGTACCTCACTTAAAAGCGGCTGGTTTTACTATCTATCCTGACAAGCCCTCAGAGCGATCTTATTTTGAATTGGTTGCAGTACGCAAAAAAATAATTGAATCTAATTATACTCCTTTTGAATATAGTGATCAGGGTAGGGGGCTAACCCAAATAAAAATAGATGGGCTAACCATCATGACAGCACATATGGAGAGTATGAAACCTGGTGCATCAATGCGGGTAGATCAGGCACAGGGTGTATTAAATGAAATGGCGAAACATAGCCCATGCGTATACGCAGGTGATACAAATTTGCGAAAATCAGAATGGTTGGGTTTAAAGCATGCTGAGGTTAAAGATGCATGGATAAGTGTAAACTCCCCAAAAGAGCATCGCACTACTTGGCAACAAGAAAAATACAAAAGTCGATTTGATCGAGTATGGACTCAAAACGTAAATATCAAGAGCTTTGAGACCATTGGAAAAGGAAAGGTTGCGCTGATCAATGAATGTGCATCAGATCATTATGGGGTGCGAGTTGAGTTTGAGATTTAATTTCTTCGCTTATATCTACGCTTCTTTCTAAATTTATGGAAGAGTAAAACTGATCCAATAAGAACAACAAAAATCACAAGGAAAAATACAGCAAAGAGAACTTCTTTGTTCCATCCGGTGAGATCCAATAAATATTGAAAATCTTCAATACATTTGGCTTTACAGCCTTTTCCACCATAAAACAGGGCGTGAATTCCTAATAGTAAATTCAATCTCGGTAGATAATCCCAACAAAGTAGCTGTCATGTTTCTTTTGAATTGTCGCGGTTGTTTTTTTGTTCAAATGGTTAGCGAGAAATGAGCCAACAAATGAACCTAAAACATCGGCAGCCATATCTTCGCCACTGAATTCATTATCACTTAGTTCTTTAAATAAGCCAGGAACAGAGCCGAGTAGTGTCGCATAGACAATACGTTTAGAATTTGAGTCAACTTTACTGTGTAATATATTCTCAGCAACGAACCCTAAACCCGTTGAAAGTCCAAAATGCAATCCTAAATTGTCTTCTGCATGAACAGAAGAAGAGCTGAAACCCAGTAAGGCGAAGCATAAAACTAAATTCTTCATTTGTTTTTCCTAATAATAGTCATATATATATTTGTTTTATATCATAAATGCATAGTAAATTTTTGGAATTATAAGTAAAAAGGTTTAATATGATTAAAAATTAAACTTAAGAGAAACTATGATGAATAGAGTTGCATTGTTAGTGGTTACATTGTTTTTAACTTCATGTTCAACAATGAGCAAAGAAGAGTGTCAAACAGTCAACTGGAAAGATAAAGGGTTTGAGGATGCCACTGAAGGCAATCCAGTTCATTTATCCAAGCACACAAAGGCCTGTGCAGAGGCGCATATTACACCAAACAGACCGCTTTATATGGCTGGTTATAACGCAGGAGCAAGACAGTTTTGTAACTATGAAAGTGGTGTAAGGTTTGGTAAAACAGGACGATCAACGAGAAGTATTTGTAATGGTCCAGGACAGAGGCAAAAATTTATCAGGGGTTATCAAAAGGGTAAGCAAGTCTATGACCTCAATCTTCAGATATCAAGTAAAGAGAGTGAACTCTATAATTTAGATAAGAAAATAAAAAAGGCACGTAAACGTTCTAATGCTACAGAAGTTGACCACCTTTACCGAGAGAAGGAATTGATCAATAGTTTGATTGCTTCGTTAAGAAGAGAGATTTTAAGAATAGAGCAGTAAAAAGATCTAATTATGTAAAAAATAGGGGGGTGCCATTATGGATCCCCTAGTGTGAGACCTCAGTATATAAAAGCTTTTAAACTATCTTCATCTATCTCTAATTTATCGATTTTTATATAAGCTACACCCTCATCAATTGAGATGGATGCTTGTTTAACGCCTTTTATAGCGAGTAGTTGTGCTGTTGCTTCTCTGGCGTTCTCTAAATACTTATCTTTGAGCTTGATCACTTGGCTTTTAAAGAAATCTGGTTTTGGCAGACTGATAGCGACGATTAATAATAAAGAGGCTGCAATCACACCAAAAATAAATATTCCTGTTACTCCCCAATATTGTAGTGCTAAGCCACCAAATGTTCCGCCAATAAAGCTACCAAAAAATTGGGCGCTTGAGTAGACCCCCATAGCTGTTCCCTTGGTATTTACATCAGAATACTTTGCTACTAGAGAGGGCTGGACAGCTTCAAGAAAATTAAATCCAATAAAGAATAATAAGAAAGAGAACATTAGCCAGAAAAAACTATATTGGCTAAACCCCATTAAAACTTGAGAAATAATCAATAAAGTTACAGCGATAACAAAGATAACTTTAATTTTGCGGTATTTTTCAGCGATAATGATCAAGGGCAGGGAGAAAATAAAAGATATGAATAGAATAGGCAAATAAATATATGAATGTTCAATAATATTTTCAAGCCTCATATTATCTCTTAGAATCAATGGCATGGTGATGAATGTTGCTGTCATTAATAAGTGCAATAGAAACACACTGGCATTCATACGCAATAAAGTACCTTCTTTTAGTACTGGTTTTATATAATCAGTAATAATTCCCGCATCACGATGTATATGGCTTTTTTCAGGAGTAGGGACCACAAATATAATTAGCATAATGCCAATAACCGCGAGCAATGCTGTCATCCAAAATACTCCTGAAAGCCCCGCCCATTGGCTGATTGCTGGTCCTAAAACCATAGCAAGCGCAAAGGATATTCCTATGCTCATACCGATAAAGGCCATAACCTTCGCTCTATGATCCTCTCGACTTAAATCAGCCGCTAGTGCCATGGTTGTCGCCGCTATAGCGCCACTTCCTTGAATGGCACGAGCAATTAAAATGATATAAATATCATCAGTTAAGGCCGCTAGAATACTGCCTATAGCAAAGACTAATAGCCCACCTATAATGACGGGCTTTCGTCCAATTCGATCGGATAACATGCCTAAGGGAATTTGTAATAATGCTTGTGTAAGGCCGTAAATGCCTATGGCAAGCCCAATAAGAAAGGGTGTAGCATGAGTTAAGTTTTTGGCAAAAAATGGTAAAATTGGTAAAATCATAAATAAACCCAGCATGCGTACAGCAAAAACCGCAGATAGAGAAAAAGCAGTGCGCATTTCGAGTTTATTCATTTGATATTAAAGTTGCCATAATGAGATCAAGACGGCGATAATAGCAGATAATTACTTAAACGAAATAAACATAGAATAATCATTGTGGATAAAATTTCATTACGGGGTGCGCGCACCCATAATCTTAAAAATATTGACCTAGATTTACCTCGTGACAAACTTATTGTCATTACAGGGCTGTCAGGTTCAGGGAAATCATCTTTAGCATTTGATACTATTTTTGCTGAAGGCCAACGACGTTATGTTGAGTCACTTTCTGCTTATGCGCGTCAATTTTTATCGATGATGGAAAAACCTGATCTTGATCATATCGAAGGTTTATCTCCTGCGATTTCAATTGAGCAAAAAACCACCTCGCATAACCCACGTTCAACTGTAGGTACAATTACTGAAATTTACGATTATTTGCGCCTGTTATACGCAAGAGCAGGGGAGCCACGCTGTCCTGAGCATGGCACTGCGTTAGATGCACAAACAGTAAGTGAAATGGTTGATCAAATTATGTCGCTTCCTGAAGGAAGTAAATTAATGATGCTTGCGCCTATTGTACGTAATCGTAAAGGTGAGCATCTGCAAATGTTTGAAGACTTAAAAAGTCAGGGCTTTTTGCGGGTGCGTATTGATGGTGTTGTTTATGATTTAGATGATGTTCCAGTGTTAGAACTGCGAATTAAGCACACCGTGGAAGTGGTTGTAGATCGTTTTAAAGTTCGTGAAGACTTGCATCAACGCCTCGCAGAATCTCTAGAGACTACTTTGAGATTAGCTGATGATTTAGCGGTAATTGCATGGATGGATGAGAAAGATGCTAAAGCCAATGAGGAAATCCTATTTTCTGCAAACTATGCTTGTAAATTATGTGGTTATTCACTTCAGGAGTTAGAGCCTCGTTTATTTTCTTTTAATAGCCCCAATGGTGCTTGCGAGGCCTGTGATGGGCTAGGTGTTCAACAGGTTTTTGATGTTGAACAGGTCGTAACTAAGCCTCAGATGAGTTTAGCAGATGGTGCGATTCGTAGTTGGGATAAGCGTAATACTTATTATTTTCAAATGATTACTTCATTGGCAGACCACTTTGACTTTGATGTTGAAATGCCTTACCAGGACTTGCCTAAAAAGATTCAAAAAATGTTGTTGTATGGGAGTGGTCGTACCAAAGTAAATTTTATTTATGAAGGAAAGAAAGGTCAGACATTTAATCGTACCCATGCCTTTGAGGGTATTATTCATAATTTAGAGCGTCGTTATAAAGATACGGATTCTAATGCGGTTCGAGAAGAATTGGTTAAATATATGTCTGTTAATTCCTGTGCGGAATGTGGTGGACTAAGACTTAAAGAGTCTGCACGTCATGTTTTTATTGAGGAGCATAATTTACCTGAAATTACGGATAAGGCTATTGGAGAATGTTTTAAGTTCTTTAATGAAATAAAATTAACAGGTAGACAGGGAGAAATTGCGGATAAAATAATTCGTGAAATTAAGTTACGTTTGGAGTTTTTGGTAAATGTCGGCTTAGATTATTTAACCTTAAGTCGTAGCTCAGAAACCCTATCGGGTGGAGAGGCACA